>JBILJE010000005.1:0-24873 GCA_044377395.1 Rariglobus sp.
ACCAGCGGAGTTGCCCGCGTAGGCGTCACCGGCGATGGCCCCGATCGGTGCGAGGGTGGCGGCGATGCGCAGGCCGGTGAAAAAATAGGGCAGGGCGGCGGGAATGCGCAGGTGAAGTATCTGCTGCAGCGTCGACGCGCGCCCCATGCGAAACAGGTCGACGAGCAGGCGGTCGGTGGCGACGAGGCCCTGAGTGGTGTTCACTACCAGGGGGAAAAAGCTGATCAGAAACGTGATGATGACGACACTCGGCAGCCCAGGTCCGGCCCAGAGGATGAGGATGGGCGCGAGCACGATGATAGGCGTGAGTTGCAGCGCCATCAGCCACGGGTAAATGCTGGCGCGAACACGCGGTGACAGCGAGAGGGTTAGCGCCAGTACAATGCTCCCGGTAACTGCCGCCGCGAAGCCTAAAGCCGCGCCGCGCGCCGTGCTCAGGGTGGCCGCCCACAGCTGCGCGCCGTGAGTGGAAAACGCGCCCAGCACCGCGTCGGGCGCTGGCAGGAGGAAGCGTTGCTCAACGGGTATCAGGTAAAGCCGCACCGCATACCAAGCGGCGACCAGCAGAGCGCCGGTGACCACGGGTAAACCTAAGGTGAGCAGGCGGCGGTTCATGCGGCGGCGGGGGTGGGTGCAGTTGCGGTGCGCAGGAGCCGCGATACCTCGGCGACGCGTTGGAGAAATGCGGGCGACTCACGGGTCTCAGCGTTGCGGGGAAACGGCAGGTTAACCGGCAAGTCGTGAGCGATCGCACCGCCAGCGAGGATCACGATACGCGTGGAAAGAAACACCGCTTCAGCCACTGAGTGGGTAACGAAAAAAGCGGTCCATTTTTGGCGTTCGCGCAGAGCCAAGAGCTCTTCGCCCAAAACCTCGCGCGTGAGTTCGTCGAGAGCGCCGAAGGGCTCGTCAAGGAGCAGGAGCGCGGGTTCGAGGGTGAGGGCGCGGGCCAGGGAAACGCGCATCTTTTCGCCGCCGGAGAGTTGGCGCGGGTGGCGGTCGGCGAGGTGGGCGATACGGGCGAGGGCGAGCATTTGGGCGGCGCTCTCGCGGCGGCGAGAGGCGGGCACGTCGCGTAATTGCAGCAGCAGTTCGGCGTTTTGGCGGACCGTGCGCCACGGAAGTAGGGCCGAGTCCTGAAAAATAAAGGCGCGTTCGGTGGTGGCAGCGGCCGCAGGGCGCTCCGCAACCAAAACCTGTCCGGAGGTCGGTGGGATCAGGCCGGCGAGTAGGCGCAAGAGGGTGGATTTACCGCAGCCGCTGGCCCCGATCAGGCTGACGAATTCCCCTCGCACAACCCGCAGTGAGAGCCCGGCCAGCACTGGCGGGCGCGTGCCGGCACCGAATCGCTGGGTCACATTGCGGAGTTCGACGAAGGGGGCGGCGGCGGCGGTCGGCACGTCGGTCATGGCTGCAGGCGGGCAAGTGCAGTGGAGGCATTTTCGAGGGTGGGCTCCAATTTGAGGGCGGCTTGGTACGCGCTGCGGGCATCCGCGGGGCGGCTTGATTTTTCAGCGATCAATCCGAGCCGGTAGTGTGCCCCGGCATGATCGGGATCTTGGATACGGGGTGTGAGTTGAAGGCAACGGCGCAGGGCTTGCTCGCCGTGCTCCAAGCCGCGGCCGGTCTCCGAGGCGATGCGGCCCAGGGTGTAGAGCGCCAGGTAATTGTCCGGCTGGGTCAGCAGGAAGGCTTTGCAGGCGGCAAGGGCCTCGTCGTAGCGTTTCTCGCTGCACAGGGTGTTGGCCCGAATAACCGCACCGCGGGACGAATCGTGTTTTTCGATTTCGGCGATGTGGGCGTAGGCGCGGGCAAAGTCACCGCCGACAAAACCGGGGGCGCGGGTGTAGAATTGGACCAGCCCCTCTCGGTAATCGATGTTGTCGGGATCGAGTTTGACGGCCTGCTCAAGAGCGGTGCGGCCACGGCGGGCGTAGCCGATGGCGCTAAATGAGGCGCCCAGTTCGGTGGCGCGTAACAGGCTCGCGCTGCCGTAGTCGGCGAGGATTTCGGCGTTGGTCGGGGCGAGTCCTGCGGCGCGGGCAAGGATGTCGGCGGCGACGCCTCGGCGCTGCATCTTGAGTTCGCACTGGCCGAGGTACCAGAGGGCTCGGATGTTTTTCGGCTCGCGGGCGACGATGGGGGCGAGTTGGTCGCGGGCCTCGGGCACGCGTTTGGCGTCAAACAGGGATATGGCGGCGGCGAGCGGTGCGGAGTCGGCTATACTTGAGTTGGCTGGGGCCGGGCGTTCGGCGGAGCGGAGGGCTGTGGACGACGCTGCCGTTGCGAGAACGAGGAGGAGTAAGGGAACCAGAACGATACGGCAGGGCATCGGGACGGGGTGTTTCTACTCGAAGCGGAGGGCCTCGATGGGATCGAGTTTTGCGGCCTTGTGGGCGGGATAGAAGCCGAAGCCGATACCGACCGCGCCCGAAAAAACGAAGGCGACGATGATCGAGGCGCTGGAAACTTGCACGGGCCAGCCGTTGAGTTGGGAAACGATTTGCGATGCGCCGACACCAATGAGGATGCCTAGCGCGCCGCCCATCAAACTGAGGACCATGGCTTCGATGAGAAATTGCAGGCGGATGTCGTGGTCGTGGGCACCGATGGCCAAACGGATACCGATCTCGCGGGTGCGTTCGGTGACCGAGACGAGCATGATGTTCATGATGCCGATGCCGCCGACGATTAGTGAAACCCCTGCGATTGCTCCGAGAAGCCCGGTCATGGTGCGCGAGGTGGCGGTGGCGGCCTGGGCGAGTTCCATCTGGTTGCGAACGGTGAAATCGGGCTCGCGGCCCTGGCGGCGCTGCTGGAGCAGATCGGTGATTTCCTGTTGGATACGCGGCATCTGATCCTGGGTCGTGGACTGGATGAGGATACTGCTGAGGTTGGTGCGCCGGGACACGCGGCGCATGGCGCTGGTGTAGGGGATCAGCACGGTGTCGTCCTGGTCGGAGCCGAAGTAGTTAAAGCCTTTGGGTTTTAGCAGACCGATGATTTTGAAGGGGATGTTGCGGATGCGCAGGGTTTGGCCTACGGGCGAAGAGCCGGGAAAGAGTTGGTCGGCGACGGTTTGGCCGATCACGGCCACCTTCGCTGTGCTGCGTACTTCGAGGTCCGTGAAAATGACACCTTCAGCGAGTCCCCAGTCGCGAATACTGATGAAGTCGGGTGATACACCATTTATGGAGGTATTCCAATTGAGGCCGTTTGATAGGACTTGCTGACGGTCGCGAACCTCGGGGCTGACGGCGACCACACCGGCGATCTCGGCTTGGATGGCGAGAGCATCCTCGGGGGTGAGGGTGCTGGCTGAGCCCCAACCGCCGCGGGCGCCGCCGGTGGTGAGTGTTCCCGGGAACACGCTAATGATGTTTTGCCCGAGGCTGGCGATGGACGCTTCGACTTGGGACTTGGCGCCATTACCAATACTGACCATGGCGATGACTGCACCTACGCCGATGATCATGCCGAGGGCGGTGAGCACCGAGCGCATCTTGTTTCGACGCAGCGCACGCAGGGCGATGATGGTGGTGGCAACGAGTCTCATCGGACAAGGGAGCAAGGACCAATGGCCAATGACCAAGGCCCAATGACTACGGAGCAAGGCCCAATGACTAAGGAGCAAGGCCCAATGACCAATGACCAAGGCCCAATGACCAAGGCCCAAGGACCAATGGCCAAGGACCAAGGAGTAATGACCAATGTGCAGGCTGCGGGCGGTGCAGGGAGGGCTGGTGAAGGGTTTGTAAATGGTAGATTGGTCATTGGGCCTTGGTCATTGGACATTGGTCATTGGCCGTCACTCATTCCGTCGCCGCGACGGTGAGTTTAGCAGCGGTCTCGGCGGCGAGGTGTTTTTTCATTTCTTCGGCGGCGATCGAGCGGTTTGCAACCAACTCGTCGCGCACGACCAGCCCGTCGCGCACGATCAGGTTGCGTTTGCAGAAGTGGGCGATGTCGAGCTCATGGGTGACCATGACAATGGTGATGCCGGCGTCGTTGAGCTTTTGGAAAACGCCCATCACCTCGACGGAGGTCTTGGTGTCGAGGTTGCCGGTGGGCTCGTCGGCGAGTAGCAGTTGCGGGCGGTTAACCAAGGCACGGGCAATCGCGACGCGCTGCTGTTGTCCTCCCGAGAGCTGGTTGGGCAAGTGGTCATGGCGGGCGGCCAGGCCGACGATTTCCAAGGAGTGCATGGCGCGCTCACGCATCTCCTCGGCCGAGATGCGCCGAGGGGCGTAGAGCATGGGCAGCTCGACGTTTTCGAGCGCGGAGGTGCGCGAGAGGAGGTTAAACCCCTGGAAGACAAACCCGAGCTTTTGGTTACGCATGTCGGCGAGCTGGTTGCGGTCCAGTTCGGAGACGTTGATGCCGTCGAGCAGGTAGGTGCCGCGGGTGGGGCGGTCGAGGCAGCCGAGGGTGTTCATCAGGGTGGACTTGCCCGAGCCTGACGAGCCCATGATGGCGATGAATTCCCCCTTCTGGATTTCCAGTGAAATGCCGCGAACGGCGTGGACCTCGACCTCGCCGCTGGCGTAGATCTTGTGGATGTTATCCAGTTTGACGATGGGGGCGTCCATGGCGAAGAACGCTTAACGTCGCGGCGCGGAGCCGCCGAACGGGTTGGCTGCGCCTTTGCCGGCGGCTGGCAGGTACGCGCTGGTGATGACGGCGTCGCCTTCCTCCAAACCCTCGATCACCTCGGTGGCACTGCCGTCGGTGATGCCTACCTTGATCACGACCGGGATAACTTCGGGGGCTTCGGGGGTGCCGCCGAGTTTGTAAACGGTGCGCGAGACTGGGCCGTTGGCATCGGTTTCGTCGCTGTTTTTTAGGGGACGGGCGGGCAACTCAAGGCCGCGCTCCTTGGCCAATTGGATGAGGCGCCCGCGCACTTCGGGGGCGAGGCGGCGCGAGTTGCTGCCGGCGCCGGCCTCGGTCATGAGCTGGCGGATCTGGTCGCGGGTAGCGGGTTGGGTGGTTTTGCTGGGTTCGGGCGCGGGCGGCGCCTCTGGAAGAAGCTGCTCGGGGATGCGCACGCGCAGGGCGCTGTTGGCGATGCGTAGGGTGTCTTCTTTGCGTGAGACGATCACCGACACGTTGGCAGTCATGCCCGGTTTGAGGAGCAGTTCGTCATTATTGACCTGAATGATGGCAATGTAGCTGACGACGCTTTGCACGTTGACGGGGGCGTTGCGAATCAGGGTGACGCGGCCTTTGAACTGGCGGCTGGGGTAGGCATCGACGGTGAAGTTGACGCTCTGGCCCGCCTCGATCGATCCGATGTCTCCTTCGGAGACAGCGGCCTCGATTTGCATCTGAGTGAGGTCGGCGGCGAGGGTGAAGAGCTTTGGGGCGTTGAGGCTCGCGGCGACGGTTTTACCGACATCGGCGAGGCGGTCCAGAATGATGCCATCGATTGGGGCGTAAAGGTTGCAGCGAGCCAAATCGACCTCGGCGGTCTGCACGGAGGACTGGCGGATTTGCAACTGGGCTTCGGCTTGGGTGAGAAGGGCTTCGGCTTGGTCGAGCTCCTGTTGCGAGACGAGGTCCTGGGTGCGTAAGGCGCGGGTGCGCTCGGTGTTGAGTTTAACCAGTTGGTAGTTGGCGCGGGTGTTGGCCAGTTCGGCCTTGGTGGAGCTCAGGCGGACCTGGTAGGTGGCGGGATCGATGCGAGCGAGCAGGTCGCCCTGTTTCACCTTGGAGTTGTAATCCACCTTCACCTCTTGGATCAGGCCGGAAATCTGCGAGCTGATTTCGACGGTGGTGACAGGTTGGAGGGTGCCGGTGGCGGTGACCGATTGGATGATTTCGCTGCGGCTGATCTTGGCGGTGGCGAATTCGGGTTTGGGGCCGGAGCGCCCGTGCAGGTAGTAGTACGCGCCACCGGCGATGGCGGCTACGGCGGTGAGGGTGAGCCAGATTTTGAGGGAACGGGGTTTGGCCATGATGGTAACGAAAGGTGGCGGGGGGCAGCGTGGGCGGGACGGCAAGTGTCACCTTTTTTGTGACACTGTAGCAGGTGACACGTTGGGGTAAGCGGGGTGGCGGGGCGAGGGAAGGCGGTGGGGAGCTCGTCTAGGCGGGGCGGGGGAAGGCGGTGGCGAGTGCGGCGGAGACGTTGGCCGGCACGAAATGGGCGATGTCGCCGCCGTAGCGGGCAACCTGTTTCACCAACGAGGAGCTGGTGTAGCTGAACTGCTCGTGCGGCATGACGAAGATCGTCTCGATCTTGGGCTGCAGGTGGCGGTTCATCAGCGCCATGTTGAACTCAAACTCAAAGTCGGAGAGCGCGCGCAGGCCGCGAATGAGCGCGTCGGCCTTCTGGGCGATGGCGAACTCGACGAGCAGGCCGTCAAAGAGAACAGCGGTCACGTTCGGGTATTTGGAGATGTTGGCCTGAACCAGTCCGAGGCGCTGTTCGGGGGTGAATAGCGGGCCCTTGCCCGGGTTGCGGGCGATGGCGACCGTGATGCGGTCAAACAACCGGGTCGCGCGGTCGAGCACGTCGAGGTGGCCGTTGGTGAGGGGATCGAAGGTGCCGGGATAAATGCAGTGACGCATGAGCGCGTCGATAATCGAAGAGGGGCGGCGAGGGGCGAGAACCAAATCGAGTCGTTTCCGGGGTTGCCTTTGGGCCGGGGCGGCCCTGTCTTTCGGCCCGACTCACACGCCATGAACTTACCCAATATCATCACCCTTTCGCGCATCCCGATGATGTTTTTGGTGGTCTGGCTGATGGACCAGTCGTGGAGTTGGGCGGCGACGCTCGGCTTCTGGTTGTTCATCGCCGCTGCGATCGGCGACTGGGTGGACGGATATATCGCCCGCAAGCGCAACCTGATCTCGATCTTCGGCAAGTTCATGGATGCCCTCACCGACAAGATTTTTGTTGTCGGTATCATGATCGCCTTCGTCGAGCAGGACACTGTGCCAATTTACTGGGTGCTGATCGTGCTGTGTCGCGAGTTTTTGATCTCGGGAATGAGGATGATGGCCGCCGCCAAGGGCGTTGTGGTCGCCGCCGAGCGTGGCGGGAAAACCAAGACCCTCACCCAGCTCATCGCGGTGGGTTTTCTGTTGTTTGTGCCCATGCTGCAAAATGATATCGCTCCCCTTCTGGCGTTCGATTTCTCGGCCTATGCCGACGTCATTCACAACGTGGGCCTCGGCCTGTTTGTGCTGGGGGTTTATTTCACGGTGCGCTCCGGCTGGGACTATATCGTGAAGTACCGTGCGGTGATTTTTGACGAGCAGACATGAGCGTATTCAAACAGCCGATCTGGCCGCGGTTTCTGCCGACGAGTTGGGTGATTTCCTGCGCGACGGTCGGGCCTGTCGGGCGCATGCGGAAGGCGCCAGGCACGTGGGGCTCGGTGGCGGGTCTTTTGTATTTCACCACGCTGTTCGCGGGTCGCTTGGGCGACGTTGGCGTGCTGGTTTTGAGCGCGGCCGGGTTATATTTCTCGGTGGCGCTGTGCGGCGAGGCCGAGTTCCGCCTCGGCGAACGCGATCCAGGCAAAATCGTGCTCGATGAATTTGTCGCCATGCCCCTGTGCTTTCTAGGCTGGACGCGTTTCGCCGAGGTGGTGCCCAACTGGGCGGTGTTTTTAACAGGCTTTGCGCTGTTCCGGCTCTACGACATCGCCAAGCCTTTTGGGATTAAAAAACTACAGGATTTACCCGGTGGTTGGGGGGTGACTTTGGACGACACCGCTGCGGCGCTGGCGGCCTGCGCGACGATGCATCTGGCGTTTTACGTCTGGACTCAGTGTTGGGCGTGATCAGGCGGCGGCCTCGCGCCACGTTGCCCCGATCCGGCGCTGGCCGGGGTCACGCGCAAACAGGTAGGTGTGCGCTTGGACGTGCTTAACGGTATCCATTAACTCCACGCGTTGCCGCTGATAGAGCCCTTCGTCGATGCCTTCAAACGCATCCAGCCGGGCGAGGGCGGCCTCGTCCACCTCCCAGAGTTCACCGGTCACGCCCGCAGTGTCGCCGGCGTCGGCCACCAAGCCGGGGTAATCGCCCAAGTCGTACATTGTGTAGCCGGGTACGGTGCGCGCCTGATCAACGAAGCGTTGATCGGCGATGTGGTGGTGGTTTTTGCACCCGCGCTTGAGGGTGCCGTAAACAAAAAGGATGGGCATCGGTGGCGGTTAATGGGCCGCGCGCTTGCCAGCCTAAGGCGCGGCGTTGAGTTAAACGTGGCTGGGTGCCGCCTACTTTTGCTTGGCGGCGATTCCCTTGAGGAACTCGACCAGTGAGGGGATCGCTTCCACCATCTCATCGCGACAGGCTTCGTACTCGGCCAAATTACCGCCGTACGGATCCCCGATTTCCTTGTCGGCGTAACGCGGCATGAATTCGCGGAAAAGATACACGTTCTTTGGTACGGGATCCATGGTGACTTGGATCATCGCCCGGTGGCTTTCGGTCATGCAAAGGATCGCCACGGCTTCCTTGATCAACTCGCGGGTGAGCGGCTGGCTCTGGTGGTTTTTGATGTCCATGCCCACTTTTTTTAGTGCGGTCACAGAGTTGGTGGAGACGGGCTCGCCAGAGCGGGCCGCCACGCCTGCGGAGACCACTTTCCACGATTTCAGTGGCTCGGGCTGGGCGCTGAGCGCGTGGCGCAAGAGCGCCTCGGCCATCGGGCTGCGGCAGATGTTGGCAGTGCAAACAGTGACGATGGTTCCGGGGTTGGCCATACGAAAGGTGAGTTGAGGGGATAGCGTTGGGTTTGAAAGGCAATCCCCGGTTTGGCTAGAGCTTCTTTAAAGCAACCAAGCCGAGGTAGATGTGCACGGCGCGTAAAAGCACCGCATCGGTTGCGGCGGCGGGTTCGAGCGGGGTGACTTTGTCGCCGAGTTGCTCGGAGGGGGCTTTTTTCACCGCCATCTTGGGCTCGCCACTGTGTTCGCGCATCAGGGCGCTTTCATCGTAGCGGGTTTTTTCGAGTCGGTCGGCGAGGAGTTTTTCGGGAGGCGTGCCGCTGGCTAGCGCGGCGAGGGCGAGCTGGGCCGCCTCGGCAGTGGTGTTTACCCCGAGGTCGGTTTTGAAGTCCGGTGCGGTGCGGCCAATGGTAAGGCAACGCGGCAATTGCGCCAGTCGGGTTCTCAGTGCGGGTGCAGTCGCGGGTTCGACGAGCGCGAGGATGAGCCGGTGCGAGGTGGTTCCAGCGGGCTTAATCGCCGTGAGCAGCGCGTTGGCTGCATCGGTATCGGCTGCGGTGATTTGGCGCAGATCGATAACCACGGCCGGGGTGTCAACGGGGATGGAGGTGGTTTCAACCTGGGCAGTGGGGCGCAGGTAGAGCAGGCCGGGCGCGAGCTCGGGAGCGGCCGGTGCTGGCGCGCACAGCTTGAGCACGCACAGGACGATGGCGGCTAACTTGGGGTGGCGGCCGCAGCGCAGGTTCATTGGCGGTTGAGCTGTTTGGCGCCGATGTCGCGGCGGTAAACTTTGCTCGTGCACTGGATCTGTTCGCAGACGGCATAAGCCGAGTCGGCGGCGGCGCGCAAGGTGGGCGCGAGCGCGGTGACGCCGAGTACCCGACCGCCGGCGGTGACAACTTGGCCTGCGGGGTTTCTGGCCGTGCCGGCGTGGATAATCTGAACGTTATCCGGCAGCGTTGCCGGGAATTCGATAACGTCGCCCTTAGCGTACGCATCCGGGTAGCCCTTGGCGGCGATGACCACGCAGATGGCGTGGCCCGGTTTGGTTGCAACGGGCATGCCGGCGAGTTTTCCCAGGGCGGCGGCCCAGAGCAGGGCGAGCACGTCGGTGTCCAGGCGTGGGAGCACGACCTGGGTCTCCGGGTCGCCGAAGCGGGTGTTGTACTCCAAAACGCTCGGGCCTTTCGGGGTGAGCATGATGCCGATGAACAGCGTGCCGCGGAAATCGATGCCCTCGTCGGCGATGGCGTTGACGGAGGGGCGTACGATCTCGTTTTCGATCTGGGCGAGCAGCGCGGGGGTGACGACATCGGCGGGCGAGTAGGTGCCCATGCCGCCGGTATTCGGGCCGGTGTCGCCGTCGCCGATGCGTTTGTGGTCCTGCGAGGTGGGTAGGATAACGTAGTCGCGACCCGAGGTGACCACGAGGATGGAGGTCTCTTCGCCGGTGAGGCAGTCCTCGACGAGGATCTGGCTGCCGGCGGCGCCGAATTTGTTGCCCGCGAGCATGTCGATGGCGGCGGCCTCGGCTTCGGCCAGGGTTTGGGCGACGATCACGCCTTTGCCGGCGGCGAGTCCGTCGGCCTTGATGACGATCGGTGCGCCGCGCGAGCGCAAGTAGGAGAGGGCCGGCTCGATCTCGGTGAAAATCCCGCAGGCGGCCGTAGGGATGCCGTACTTAAGCAGAATCTGTTTGGTGAAAACCTTGGAGGCTTCGAGGCGGGCGCCGTCGGCCTTGGGGCCGTAGGCAGGAATACCGACTTTGGCCAACGCATCGACCAGGCCGAGAGAAAGCGGGACCTCGGGGCCGACGATGACGAAGTCGATTTTCTCGCGCTGGGCCAGCGCAACGAGGCCGGCGATATCGTCGGCGGCAACCTGGAAAACGGGGACCTCGGCGGCGATGCCGGCGTTGCCCGGAGCGACGATCACGCGCGGGCGGGCGGGGGAGGCGAGGACGGTTTTGACCAGCGTGTGCTCGCGGCCACCGGCACCGACGATGAGTACGTTTTTAGGAAGGGAGGAGGAGGCGGGAGACGCGGAAGACACGCAGGAAAAGAGAACGAGTAGGCTTAAGAGAACGAGAACGAATTTTTCCCCGGCCCCAGTCGCGCGTGGGATCTACCGGATTTTGGGGCGCAAAAAAGCCCCCGCCGACGTTATCGGAGGGGGCGGGTGAACACGCTGAAGGGTTAAGCGTGGGATTTAGGCGCGACGGGCTTGGGCGCGGCGGGCTTTAACGGCTTCGTCGGCTTTACGGTCGAGCCAGCGGATGAACGCGAAACGCGGGACCGGGCTGTTGAACTGGGTCGGGCTCACGCTCTGGCCGTGTTTGTAAAGGGTCTCGGGGTCGACGTAGGTGCCGAGCGCGAAGTCCACCAAAGGCAGGCCGAAAATGCCCGAGATGCCCTCGTTGCAGCGGATGTCGGCGTGGTGGCGGAGGTGAAATGCGTAGGCTTTGCGCCACATGCGGCCAAAGCGGGGGTGTGCGATGAGGCGGTCCCAGGTGTCTTGCGGCCAGTGTTCGACGGCGTGGACCAGCTCGTAGAGCGCGAGCGAGAAGGTGACCGCAATGTAGCCCGCCAGCATGACCGGAGCGTCGGGCAGCAGCCACTGGCCGAGCACCAATAGCGGGGTGATGCCCAAGGAGAACAGGGTCAGGGTGTACCAGGGGAAGTAGGAGGCCTCGTGCTGTTTTTCCACCTCGATGGGGAAGGTGTTGCGGGCGATCGGGTCGTTGTCGATCAGGCCGGGGACGTCCTCGTTGGTTTGTTTGGAACGGTGGTAGCCGATGTGCGTAAGCGCATGGTGCAGCGTGTGCTGCTTGTAGTAATAGCTCAGGAAAGGGATGAGCGGGGAGTGCAGGATGTAGCGATGGAAAAAGTACTCGAAGATGCCTGCCACCGCGTGCACGGCTGCAAAGCAGAGGAAGAATGCCATGCCGCTAGCAGCCAGCTGCTTTTGCCAGACGCCGGGGGCGATCCATGCCAGGAGAGTCAAAATGCCGGACAGTGAAACGATGACCGTGAAAATGAAGAGCAGCGGGGAGAATTTCTCCTCGTGTTTACCGCCGATGGTTTGGTCTGACATGGTGAGGAAGGGATTAAGTTCGGTGGTTGCCTGCGCAACGAAAGGGAAAGTGCATCAGCTAAATATGCGTCCGCCGAGCGTATTTTCAGGGATTCACCCCATTGCAGGAATCCGGTGCGCGTGGGCAGGCTGGCGGCGGTTGGGCTTTTCCCTCCCGTTGACACGGCCGTTGAATCCTTTTTTATCACGCCCATTAGCCGCGACCGTCGAGTCCCGTTTACCCTGATTTAATTTTTTCCGTTTTTGAAATCGTCCGCCAACGCCGCCACCCCATGAACCGCCCCGCCCCCACATCCCGAGCGACCGTTGCTGCCGCCGCAGGCTGGGCAAACCGGGCGCGTGTGGCTGTGGTGGCGGCGCTGCTTGCGGTGGTTGGTACGGTGGATCTGATGGCGATCGCCGTGACGGATACAACGGGCTGGACGGCGTGGACTGCCTCCGGCACCACCACGGCGATGACCGAAACGACGACCACGGATACAGGTATACCGGGTTCTGCGGTTAATTTTACCGGGGGCATCTCGCAGCAGGCCGGACTCATCGGCAGCACCCAGTCGATCATGTGGCAAATGGCGACAAACGAAAAAGGTGGCAGTAATAAATTTGACGGTGCCATCGGCTTTGGCGTGGGGCTCACGGACAACCCCAATGAAATCAATTTTGTGGTGCTGTTGACGGCATCAAATCCGAATCAGCAGGTTCAATTTGCATCGATGACCGGTGCCGGTGGCGTCGCTAACGCGCCCAGCGAGTTAACTTGGGGGACGGTGGGTAACGCGGCGGGCTCGGCTGGTGGATCCGATAGCTTAAACACCAGCACCTATAACAAGAACGCCGGCGTTATCACCTTTGCCCTTAGCTACGCTACTCTGCAGCAGGCCATTCAGTCCTACGCGGGCGCGGCGTTTAGCAGCTTCGTGGTGGATGATTTAACCCACCTCAACTTCGTCGCCTTCACTGATTCCAGCCGTACTTCCGGTGGAGTGCCGATCAATGGCGATTTGTTTGGTACGGCCAGCACCGCTACCACGCGTTCGTCGACCTCGACGTTTACCTCCTTGGGCATGGGCACCACCCTGATTCGACCCGGCGGCGGGCCGATTCCTGAACCGGCTGCGATTTACCAGCTCGGCGGGTTCGTTGGCGTGGGGCTGCTCGGTTTCCTCTGGCGGCGACGGCGTGACGCCAAGCGGGCGGTTTCAGCACCTCGTTGCACGTGAAACTCCTCAGCGGCTTGGCCGACGTGGCGCGGTGTGCGTGGGCGCTCGTTTACTGGAACACCCGCAAAACCCTGTTCGTTCTCGGTGGCCGGCGCGGCAATGCTCCCTGTCAAAACCCCAGTGACATCGGCGGGCCGGGTGGAGTGCGCTGCGACGCCTGTTTGGACATGGCCGTCGCCATGCGCTTTCGGCGGGTTTGCCCGCTGCTGGTGGCGGGAGCGGATGGGCGCGGGGCCTTTTGCAGTGTCGCGGCGGACCGCGTAAGGCCTTTTTGGGGACGCGCAGCGGGTGTTTTTGCCGTAGCTGCCGTGCTGCTTTACCTAGGCGCTGCGACCTTTGCTTTTGTGGGTATGCGGGCCACCGGTGTCGCGACGTTATCCTGGCGGCAGGTGGCTTGGCCGGGGGCGTGGCATGAGATTCCCCAGGAGCGCTCCAAATACTTTTTTCACCAGGCGTTGCTGGCGTGCGCGCGGCGGGATTATCCGGCCGCCTATCAGTCCATGGTCACGGCTCTCGCGCAGAACCCTTACCATTACGACGCCCGTCTTTTGGTCGCCCAATACGCTGCCTATTCCGGCGAAAGCCTCGGCTCGGACCGCTTGTTTGCGCTGGTGGAAGCCGAGTTTCCCGAGCAGCGGGAGCGCACCGCCATAACCTATCACGATACATTGTTGGCCGTGGGGCGGTACGAGGTGTTGGCACGCCATTGCCTGAAACAGGCCCAAGCGGAGGAATCCCGACCGGCTTGGGTTAACTCACTTTTACTGGCGGTTAGTCTGGGGCGGCTGGGCCCGGCGTTTGTTGCGGAAAATCAAGCTGAAGTAGCACAACTGGGCGCGGATGCCGCCCGTTTGGTGCAAGCGGCGGCGGCGATGTCCAGCGGTGACTCGGCGGCCGCGCTTGCTGCTTTGCGTTACACCTTCACGGCTCCGGTTAACGATGGCTACGTCCTGCAGCAGCTCCAGTTGTTGCTCAAAGTCGGTGCGCCCGTGGACGCTGAAATGGCGTGGACGGTTAATTCGCCTACGCTGCCCGAGTTTGACCGGTTACTTTCCCGGTCGTGGATCGATGCCGGCCAAGGCTACGGGGCGCTCGCGGCGATGCAGTTTTCCGCTCTCGTGGAGCGGGCGAAGGGACCTGCAGAGTGGGACAAGCTGGCGGCCACGTTGGTCAGGCAGCCCAATCGCGAGGCGTTGGGCTACTGGCACCGGCGTGCATTGCTTGCGGGCGATCAGGTCACGCACGAGCAGGCGAGTTTACTGTGGCTGGCCGCGCTGGTTTGCGGAGCCGAGGTGGAGCGAGACCTGTGGGCACGTTACCTAGCCGAGCGCTTGCGCGTGGTGTATCCGCCGATCAAGGCGGTTAATTTCAATTCCAGCAGTGGAGCGGAAATGGGCTCCGTGCCGTTTTTGGTGGGGCTGGCGCCACTGGGGCGAAACACGATCGCCAGTCTTTATTGGCGAATGCAGCCGACGTCGCCCCCGGTGCCTCCTGCGCCGCCGGCGGCAGCCAAGCCGCGTAGGAACTAAGGCGGAGCGCAAAAAACGCGCGTGCAGGGTAATCCTACTTAGCGTTCAAGAAGGGCTTAATTAAGCTGGTTTCGGGGGCAGATACGTTTGGGAAAACACCTTGAGCTCACGCTCAAGGCCACGGGGAACGTGTTCGCGAAGCGTGTGGCCTTGAGCGTGAGCTCAAGGATGTCATCTCCAATTGAACGCAATTAGGATAAGCGTGTTTGCGCGGCGGTTACGGAGCGCGAAGGCGCCTGCGTTCAACCACTGCGGCCGTAGGCGCGGAGGGCGCCGGCCGTCGAAATCGGCTGGGGCGTCTCGGGGCGCGCGGGGGCCAAGCTGCAGCGCAGCAGCAATTGCTCGTTTTCGCGGTCGAGGTGGAGGATTTGTAGTGAGCGTTGTTTGGTGCGCTCGAGTAACTCCCCGCCGTGTTCGCCGACCGCACTGGGGCGGGCGCGCAATGATGCGACACTGGCCTCGAAACGCACCGCCAGCGCCAGCTTGCGCTCACGCCATTCGGCATCCGGAGCATGCCGTTGTTGTTTAAGAATGCGGTTTTCCTCGAGGCAAAGTTGGTGGAGTTCGTCGCACAGGGCGAGGTGGTGCGTCAGGGTGTCGGCAAGGCTCATTGGGTAAGGGGGGGGGCAACGGGAGGGGGAACGGGACCTAAATCGCGAATTTGATTACGCGTGGAGAGGGTCCAAGCGATCTGGGTACTGCGCCACGCCGCCATGCGCACGATATCGGCCAGATTTTCCGGCGGTTTTTCGCCCGCCATTTTTTGGATTTTGGCGTAAGCCTCAGTTGCAGCGAGCGATTGATCGAGGCGCTCCAGGCACAGTCCGAGTTGGTAAAGCACGGGTATGCGCCAGGCGGGGGTGGGGTCGAGTGCCTCCAGCGAGCGGTACACGAGCAGCGCGGAGGAGAATTCGCCTTGTTGGTAAAACTGGTTGGCGAGTTGGTTGCCGGTGCGGCGCTGCCAGGTCTGCCATGTGCCGCTTTTGTCGCCGCGGGCGCGCTCATTGTTGAGCAGGTCGAGGATGACGCGCAGTGATTCGTCGCGCCGGCCGAGCTCACCGAGTAGTTGGGCGAGCAGGAAGCGGGCTTCGGGGCCGTTGGGGTCGTTGGGGTCCTGACCGATGAAGACGGTCAGGGCAGTCACCGCGCCGGTTTTGTCGCCGGCGTAGATGCGGGATTGGGCGGCTTTGAAGCGGGCGCGGGCGCGGTCGGCCGGGGCCAAATCAAGGAGGTCAAGGCGGTTAAAAAAGCGTACAGCTTCTGGGTAGTTGCCCATCGCCAAGTGGGTTTCGGCGATTTCAAATTGCGCAGTGCGCACGATGCGGCGGTAGCGCTCGGACTCCGCTTCGGGCAGCTTGAGAGTGGAATTGATCACCGAATAAAAGCGGGCCATGGCGAGCTTGGGGCTGCCGAGGTCGCGCAGGGTGCGGCCGAGTTCAAGCAGTGCAGTGGGCAACTCGGCGCAGTCGGGGTGGTTTTTAAGCAAATGCTCGTAGGTGGCGGAGGCTTTTACGCCGTCGCCGGTGAGCCGGTGAGCACGCGCCAGGCCGAGCAGCGCGACGACTTCCTCCTCGTCGTTACGGGCGGTGGTGGCAATTTGCCGGTAGGCGATCAGCGCTGAGGGGCCGTCGCCGGCAGCCAATTTGGCTGCGCCGATGCGAAGCAGGCTGGCACGTTCTTCGTTTTCGATTTTGGCGGGCGTGTCCGCCGCCGCCGGCTTTTCAGCCGACGGCGGGGCATGCGACTCGCCATGTCCTGCCGCCGCCGATTCCGCGTAGGCGGCAATCGATGGCAGCAGGGTGGCTAGCAACAACCAAGGCAGTGAGGCAGAGGACTTCATTTCAACTCATAGGTGGCTCGACTGACCGGGTTGGCCGGGGGCATAAAAAACGGCAGGATGTCGTCGACCCGTATGTTGGTACGGGGGGAATACGCATCCGGCACGAGTTCTATGCCTCCGGGTGGGGGAGGTGGCTTGGGAGTCGGTGGGACGATCACAAGCTCGGGTTGGGGGGTGCTGGTTGGGGCGGTGGCGTCGTCCGGATTTTTGGCCGAGGATGGCTCGCTCTCTGGCGCTGGAGCCAGGGGGAGTGATTCCCACGGCCGCACGGGTGGCGGCAACGTCGTTGGTGTCTGGGCAAAACGCAGGGCCTGAGGCGCATCTTGTAGCAAGTAAGGCAGGGAAGCGTCGACTCGAGTGGCGGCCTCGTTGGCTGCCATGATCGTAACTAATATACAGGCTGCGGGCGTACCGATCCGATTGGCAGCCGAACGGATTCTTACGAATCCGCACGGCTGCCTTAATTGGGCGGTCATGGGAGGGTGGTTCAGTGTTAGTTTTCACAGTTCCATCCTGGTTTGGGTTCAAGAGAGATATCGGCACAAACCCGTGCAAACTTGAGCGGCTTTTTTTAAGGCCCGCGGTGGGAACGGGCGCATTTCGTGTAGTTGACGGCAGCTCTGGGGGTTACGCGCCAAATGGCTGGCTGCGTTGCGTTCGGTTCAGCTACCGGTCAGGCCGGCGCGCCGTCCACCGCAAGCCCCATCCGCTCCGCGCAAAACGCGCGCATGTCCGCCGGCATCGGCGCACGGAAGGTGAAGGGCAATCCTGCCGCCTCTAGGCCGATTTCGGCGCAGTGCAGCGCCTGACGGTCGAGCAGGAGTTTTTCGGCCAAGGCGGGAGTCCAGCCGTGGTCGATAAAGTCGAGGTAGCAGCGTGAGTCCGGCCCGTAGATCTTGTCGCCGACGACCGAGTGGCCAAGCCATTGCAGGTGCGCGCGGATCTGGTGTTTACGACCCGTTTCCAGATCGGCGCGAACTAGCGAAAAGCCGTTGGCCACCGCTTCCGGCGTGAAGTGCGTGACCGATTCTTTGGCCTCCATATCGCCGCTGCGAACCACCGCGCTTTTGACAAAAACGGGGCTATGCAGGTCGACGCCAAGCGGTTGGTTAACCGACACCGGTTCACGTAACTCACCCCAAGTGATCGCCTGGTAACGTTTGGTGACGCGCCGCTCCTGCACGGCTTTTTGCAGGCGCGAGGCCATTTTGGGGTCCTTGGCTAAAAGGATGATGCCGCTGGTTTCGCGGTCCAGGCGGAACACCAGGTGGACGGTGGGCAGTTGGGTGTATTCGCGCGCCGCGCCCACCAAGCTCGACCACGGGCCGGCTTTGGAGGGGTGGCAGACCACGTCGCCGGGCTTGGAGATCACAAGGAGACGATCGTCCTCGTGTACGATCCAGGTGCGCAACTCGTCGGGTGCGATCAAACGCACGGTACCCTCGCGGGGCTCGGCGCGACGGGGCGGCCACGCGCAGGCGCGAATGGGGAAATCCACCGGCAGGGGCGGGGTCGGGATGGTCGCGGGGGGCACAGGAGCTGCGGGCGCTCCTGCGTTCGCCTGCGCGGCGGGATCGGTCGGGCTCATTTGGTGGCCTTGGCCAGACGCCAGCGCGCCAGCACGACCGCACTGATGCGCGTGACCCACGTTTTGGGCAGCAGGCCAGAGAAGGATGTTAGCAGTTTGTTTTTCCAGCCGGTGACGACGAGTGCTTTACCCGCAGCCAAAGCCTGCAACGACTCGTCTACGACCTGCTCGGTGGTTTGGCCGAGTGAATCGGTGACGGAACCTTTTTTAAGGCCGGCGCGGCGGAAGAATTCCGTGGAAGTGGGGCCGGGGCAAACCGCGAGGGTGCGCAGGCCGGTGCCGCGCAACTCCTGGTTAAGCGCGAGGCTCCAGTGGAGCACAAAGGCCTTGGTGGCGCCGTAGGTGGCGAGGTAAGGGGTGGGCTGGAACGCGGCGGTGGAGGCCACCGTGATGATCGCGCCACCGCGCTGTTTGAGCACTGGCAATAATTGCCCAGTCAGATCGACCACGGCGCGCATATTAACGTCCATCATCTCCAGTTGGTGCGCTAAATTGGGCTCCGGAAAATGGCCGTAAGCACCAAAGCCGCTGTTGTTGATTAGCAGAACAGGCCCTCTTGGAGCGACTTCCTGCAAAAAAATTAATACCTGGGCTGCGGCGGCGGCGAGGGCCGAAGATTGTGATAAATCGCAGGGAACTTGGCGCAGGTTAAGCTGACTCAGATTTATGTCCGGAACACGTCGTGAAAGATTGCAAATGGGCACTCCGCTGTGCAGCTTGGCCACACGCTCGATGAACGATTTTCCAATACCGGAAGAGCCCCCCGTCACGATGACGGCTGAGTACTTAGTGAGTTCGTTGCTTAGCGACGACATAGTGCCGAGCAGGCATCCAATTTCAGGCTAGGTCTAACCAAAAACATACCGCAGTCATGAATAGACAAAATAATAAACAGGAAGTGATCGTTTCAGGTATCCATCTCGAGCTAACACCGTCCCTTAAAACCTTTGTTCAAGAAAAAGCGGAACGCCTGTTCCGTCATGAGGAGAGTATCGGCCGCATCCGATTCGAACTGGAATGCGACCCGAAGCAAGCCGTGGCCCAGCGCTTTACCGCCAAAGGCCATCTGCAGATTCAAGGGCCGGATTGTAATGCATCGGTGTCCTCCGATGAATGCCATAAGGCCATCGCCATGCTGATCGATAAACTCGATCGCATGTTGGAGCGCCGCGCACGAATGATGAAGTCCAAGCGCAGTCATCAACGCGCAGCCGACTTAGAGGCTGCCCTTCCCGAAGGGTACTAAGAGTTAATTTACAGAAGTTCCGTTAGGTTTTTGCCGAACCCGCCGCTCCTAGCCCGGCGGGTTTGTTTTTTTGGGGGGGGGGCGCGAGTCGGGCTCAACGTCGCGCAGCTAGATCCGCCGTAAGCTAAGTAATGCAGAGACGATTTTGGCGCTGCATACACGCGGGGGCGGCCGCTTTTGCGTGGAATTTGATTCCGGTGGCGGCGACTTGCCCACCTAATGCGGCTTTCATGCGCCTTCGCCGGATCACCCTGCAGCACTTCCGCAATGTCCCTTTCGCCGAACTCGCGTTCGCCGGGCGGCAGCAGTTTTTCGTCGGCGCCAACGGCCAGGGCAAAACCAACCTGCTGGAGGCGGCCGGTTTTGTGAGTGCGTTGCGCTCGTTTCGCACCACCGACACCCGTCTGCTCATCGCCCACGGCCAACCCGAGGCGGCGCTGGCGTGCGAGTTTGAGCATGAGCGTTTCGGCGTTTCCAAACTGGTCATCAAACTGCGCGCCGGCGGCAAAGAGGTCTGGTGCGACGGTGAAAAGGTGACGCGCCTGGGCGACTACCTGGGGCGGTTTCCCACCGTGGTGTTTTCGTCGCAGGACCAGCAGTGGGTACGCGGCGCGCCTGGGCTGCGGCGGCGGTGGCTTGATTTTACGCTGGCTGCCATGGATCCGGCCTATTTGCGCGCGTTGCAGGCCTACCACAAAGCGCTGGCCGAACGGAATGCGTTGCTCAAACGCGGCGCGGGTGGGGGCGAACTGAGCGCCTTTGAAAAGCCGCTGGCGTTGGCCGCCGCCGAGGTCCAGGCCAAACGCACCGCAGGCATCGCCGAATTGGCCGGGCATGTGACCACCGCCTATGCGCAAATCGCCGACGGCGCCGAACGCGCCGGGTTGCGCCATGCTCCCGATATCACCGCCGAAAACGCAACCGCCTGGCTGGGGGTGTTTGAGCGCGGCCGGGGGCGCGACCTGCAGTTCCGCACCACCGTGGCGGGGCCGCACCGCGATGATTTTCACTTTTTGTTGGATGACCGGCTGGCGCGCGACTTCGGCTCGGAGGGGCAACAACGTAGCTTGGTGCTGGCGCTGCGGTTGGCGCAGGTGAGTTATTTCCGGGTGCGCGCTGGCGTGGAGCCGTTGTTGCTGGCCGACGATGTACTTGGCGAATTGGACCCGGCACGGCGGCGGCGGTTTTGGGCCACCTTGGGCGAGTCGCGGCAGGTGCTCGCCACCGGCACGAGTTTACCCGACGCGGAGTTGGGCGAATGGGAAGTGTTTCGGGTGGCCGGCGGCGTGTTTACCAAGGAGGGCGCGTGAACCTCGCTGCGTGGCAATGGGCGCTGGCGTTGGCCGGCGCGCTCCTCGTCGGGGTCTCGAAGACTGGGATCGGCGGGCTGGGCATGGTGGTGGCGGTGATTTTCACCAGTTTTATCCCCGCCAAGCAGGCCAGCGGCTTTGTCCTGCCGCTGCTCATCTGCGGCGACTTGATCGCGGTGCTGGCCTACCGGGCGCACGCGCAGTGGGCGCATATTTGGCGGCTGTTGCCCTGGACGGTGGCGGGCGTGGTGGCGGGGTATTTGGCGCTGGGGCGCATGGGCGACCGCGAGGCGCGGGTGTCGATCGGCGTGATCATCGTGGGCATGGTGGCGGTGCAACTCTGGCGGCGGACGCGGGCCAAGCCGGGTGAATTGCCCGAACTGGGCGCGTGGTTCGCACCGAGCTTGGGTGTGCTGGCGGGGTTCACCACGCTGGTGGCCAACGCAGCCGGGCCGCTCATGGCGATTTACCTGCTGGCCATGCGCCTGCCGAAACTGGAATTCGTGGGCACCAGCGCGGTGTTTTTTCTTCTGCTCAATCTCTTCAAAGTCCCGTTCATGGTGAACCTCGGGCTCATCACGCTGGACAGTTTCAGCTTCAATTTGCTGCTGGCTCCGGCGGTGCTGCTGGGGGCGTGGCTCGGGCGGCTGCTCTTGCCCAAGATCAACCAGCGGGTGTTTGAAAACCTCGCGCTTGGCCTGAGCGCGGTGGCGGGACTACGGTTGTTGTTTTAATTCTTTTTCCAAAAGCCATGGCGCGAATGAACGTAAGGGACATGTGGGCGGCAAAACTGGCGGGCGGGCCCATGCCTGCGGCCAAGGCCGCGCCTACGCGTAGCGCCGGTTTGTGCAAAGGCGTGGGGGCCGGGGCGGCCGCGACGTTATCGCTGCAACGCGCGCCGTTTGCGGGCGCTGTGCTGGGCATCGACCCCTCGCTGCGCGGCACCGGGCTGGCGCTGATCGAATTCTCGCCCTCTCGGCAGCCGGTGTTGCTGCGCTGTCGCACGCTAAAAATCCCGTCCAGCCGGCCGATGTCCTATGCGCTCGGCGAAATCCACAAGGCGGTGGCGGCGTTTTTGGTGGATTTCAAGGTCCGGCACGTGGCGCTCGAGCAGACCATTTACGTGCAAAATTTCCAGACGGCGCAGATTTTGGGGGCGGCCCGAGGCGCGGCGATTTCGGCGGCGGCACTGGGCGGCATGGAGGTGTTTGAATACGCCCCGTTACGGGTGAAGCAGGCGGTGACGGGCGCGGGTCGGGCGAGCAAGGAGCAGTTGGCTCGCACCGTCATGGCGATGCTCGGTCATGGCGCGGTTTTGGCGGCCGACGAGGCCGACGCGGCGGGCGTGGCCCTGTGCCACGCGTTCACGTGGCGGGAGTGAGGTGGTAAATTCGGTGCGAGATCATTCGACACCCGCTTTTCATTCATGCGCATTCAAGATGAGCTTTAAAAACGGGTTCGTGGGGGAGCGAATACAGGCGGGTACACCCTGAGCTCACGCTCAAGGCCACGAGGAGCGAGTACGCGAAGAGTGAGTTCGTGAGGCGGGATTTTACGAAGCGTGTGGCCTTGAGCGTGAGCTCAAGGTGGCCGTAAACCACAACTTCAACGATAATTCGTATTAAGGGCTGGCCGGGCTGCCGCCGAGGAAGAGTAATTCCATCTTGGGCGAAACATGGTGGAGGGCGTCGGCAGCCTCGTTCGTGTCGCTGGTATCGGCGGTATCGAGGATGACCATTTTGGGGTGGTCCCATTCCAGGCGTTGGCAGGCCTTGTCGACCGAGGTCAACCAGACCGGTTTGAGGTCGCCGCCAAGTTGCCGGAGGAAATCACTCACCGCCCGTGCCATCATGGGACTTCGTGTGATGACCAGCACCGCTTGTCCGGGCGCGGGTTGAACATCGATGGAAAGGATAAAGGGGCTGGAGGAAATAGGCGTATTGGAGAGCATGGGTTGAGGTGGTTTAAACTGGCCTCAGCTTAGTCGAAATCGAAGGTGCCACCTATCGGGCGTTCCCTCCCTTTCGGGGCAGGTAAACACCCCTAGTCAACTAGGGGATTTGACGCCTTTTACCGGACTTTAGATTTGCGGTCCGAGGCTGACCTGCGCTTGGTGAACAACTTTTATTTACCATGAAGCGCACCCATCATTGCGGCCAGCTCACCCCGTCCGATCTTAACGCGAACGTTTCGCTCCTAGGTTGGGTGGATTCCATCCGCGACCACGGCGGCATCCTGTTCATCGACTTGCGCGATCGTAAAGGCATCACCCAGGTGAAGTTCGATCCGCAGGTGAACCCCTCGCTCGCCGCCGAGGCCTCCCACCTCAAGCCCGAATCCGTCATTGGCGTGGACGGCACGGTCGTCGCCCGCCCCGAGGGCACGGTTAACAAGACGCTGCCCACCGGCGGCATCGAGGTGGACGCCTCCACGCTGACGATTCACAACATCTCCGACACCCCGCCGTTCCCGCTCGACGATATTGGCGGCGACAAGGTCAACGAGGACCTGCGCCTCACCTATCGTTACCTCGACTTGCGCCGTCCCAAAATGCGCAAAAACCTTCAGGTGCGCCACCGCGCCGCCAAGTCGATCCGCGATTACTTCGACTCCCAGGAGTTCATCGAGGTGGAAACCCCCGCGTTGTTCAAATCTACGCCCGAGGGTGCCCGCGAATACCTGGTTCCGTCGCGCATTCACCCCGGCGAGTTTTACGCGTTATCCCAGTCGCCCCAGCAGTTTAAGCAGATCCTCATGGTCGCCGGCGTGGAGCGTTATTTCCAGATCGCCCGCTGTTTCCGCGACGAAGACCTGCGCTCCGACCGCCAGATGGAGTTTACCCAAGTCGACGTCGAAGCCTCGTTCATCACCCGCGAAGACGTTTACCGCCTGTTCGAAGGCATGATCACCAAGGTGTGGAAGGACGTGCTCGATGTGACCCTCGCCGCGCCGTTCCTGCGCATGCCCTATGTCGATGCGATGAACCGCTTTGGCGTGGACAAGCCCGACCTGCGTTTCGCCATGGAACTCAGCGATCTATCGCCGATTTTTAAGGATTCGGCCTTCAAGGTGTTTCAAGCCACGGTGGCCGGCGGCGGCGTCATCAAGGCGTTTACTGCCAAGGGTCTGGCCGACCTCACCCAAGGCGAACTGAAGGCGCTCGAAGATGTTGCCAAGTCGCTCGGTGCCAAGGGGCTCGCCTTTATCAAGGCGGAAAAAGGCGAATGGAAATCGCCCATCGTCAAGTTCTTCTCCGACGCCGAAAAGGCCGCGCTCACCGCGCAACTCGGCATTGAGGAAGGCGACATGGTGTTCTTCGCCGCTGCGCCGTGGGAAAAGGCCTGCGCCATCCTCGGTCGCATCCGCCTCGAAGCCGCGCAATTGCTGGTCAAACGCGGCAAACTCACCATTCGCGCCGACGACTGGAAGTTCCTGTGGGTAATCGACTTCCCGTTGATGTCCTACGACGAGGAGCGCGGTGGTTATGCGGCGACGCACCATCCCTTTACCGCGCCGGTGGCCGAGGATGCGGCGTATCTCGACACCGACCCGAAGCGGGTGCGCGGTCAGCATTACGACTTGGTCCTGAACGGCATGGAGCTGGGCGGTGGTTCGATCCGCATTCACCAACCCGCGCTGCAAAAGAAAGTTTTCGAAGACGTGCTCAAGATTCCCGCCGACGTGGTGGAAAGCCGCTTCGGTTACATGCTCAAAGCCTTCACCTTCGGCGCGCCCCCGCATGGCGGCATTGCCTTCGGTTTGGACCGCATGGTGGCGCTGCTCTGCGGCACGACCAGCATCCGTGACGTCATTGCCTTCCCCAAAACCCAAAAGGGCCAGGACCTGATGGCGCAAAGCCCGACTCCTGTGACCGCCAAGCAGCTCAAGGAGTTGCACATCCAGACTGTGATGCCGACGCCTGTGGCGTAAGGGAGTAGGTGTGCGGGCGCTTTCGGCCTCGGCCGAGAACGCCCGCAGACGGACGGCGGGAGGGTTTTTTTAACGGCTAGAGCAATGGACGGCAAATAGCGTTATGCGCGCACTGTCGCGGTAGTTGGCAGGGACCGCATCGAGCTGGTGGTGAGACAGCGCGGCGTCTGCCGCGAGGGCTTCGCGCAGAGCCGTGATTTCGCGTAACACACCCGCGATGTCGGCATACCGCTGCCCGCTTTGGCGTGGTTTTTTTTGAGTTCAACAGGAGGCCTTTTTCCGGGTTGGCGACCGGCTAGTCAGGCCAACTTAGGGACTGTCAGTAAATAACCGTATCGATTTTAGATATTGGTTTCGGCAGGATGGTGTAATTCCACTCTCCATGAAAAGGGTCGGTAACGAGGTGCAGTGAATCCATTTCCTGGTCGCTAAT
>JBILJE010000169.1:0-7049 GCA_044377395.1 Rariglobus sp.
CACGCATGTTGGCGTCGCCCTTGATCGCCCACGGCGTGGTGGCTTCGGGCCACAGAATGAGGTCGGGCTTCGACTTGCCGGCCGTGAGCGTGAGGGTTTCGAGCACCTTCAAAATGGCGGGCCCCTTCTCGTTGTCCCATTTGATCTCTTGCGGGATGTAGGGCTGCACGAACGCAAAGCGCCCCAGTGGAACCGAGAAACGGTGGCGGTTAAACGCCTCCTGGACCTGCAGCGAGACGCAGATGACGAGCAGGAACATCGTGGCGAAAAACTCCTGCGAGCGTTTGGCCAAGCCCTTTTGGCCCTCGCGGATCAGGCGATGCGCGTAGGCCGTAAAGCCGAGGTTCATCGCGATGAGCACAAACGACACGCCGCTTGCACCGGTGAAGGAGGCGATCTGCAGGATAGTCATGCGCTGCCACTGGGTTGCCGCCAGCGGCATCCACGGAAACCCGCTCAGAAACCAAGTGCGGGTCCACTCGCCCACGACCCACAGTCCGGCGAGTCCGAAGACCACGAGGATGCGCAGGTAGGTCGGTTGCCCCAAGATGCGAGGAAGCGCCCAGCGCGCCGCGAGAAACCAGACCCCGATCCATACACCGATAAACGGTCCGAGAAGCAAGAGGCCGCCGAGCGTCACGTTGTGCAGCCAGGCGAGGAGAATTGTCCACGCGACCGCTTGGGCGCCGAGGACGGTGAATGCAAAGAGCTTAAACGCCGGGCGCAGGTAGGCCCAGAACAGCGCGGGCACGGCAAACACGTAGGCACACTCTGGTGTGAGCGAAGGAGGGAAAGCGCCCACCGTGAGAATCACCGTGGTGATAAACACGGCCGCCGCCCAAATGAGCGACGAGTGGCGTTGCCACCAGGCGGGCGGTTGGTCGTAAGTATCCACGAAGTCGGATCGGGCGGTAGAGAAGTCGGCGGTCACGTGTAAAGGCGTAGGTTTGCGCGAGGTTTCGACGCGTGCAAGCGGCGGTTCATTCTCCCCCCTACCTTCAAGGTCTGGGTTTTACAGTCGTAGGGGACGAGTTCGGAACCGCCGCCAGCGAGGCTTCTTGCGCACCAAAGCGTGCGCCGGTCGAAATCTAGTTCGAGTGGGGTGACGGTTTTTAGGTCTAAAGCCAGCGGGACCCACGTGGAGTCCGAAACGCTCCATAGTCGAGCCGACATGGTTTCCCCGTTGATCACGATGCACCAGCTCAGTTCGCCTTCGCGGTCGGCGTAGGTCACCAAAAGTTCCGCCCCCGGCACGCTGGGGTATTCGTAACGCCGTAGTTCGAGAGTTCATGGACAGGAAGCTTTTCACTGCGGCCGACGAACAAAGCATTGCGCTCACCGAGAAAGCCGTCGACGACCTGCGCCGGCTGGGTGCAATTATCCTAGACCCGGGCGAGGGTGGCAGTGTATTTCAACCCTACTTGGACCGGTACCTGCCGCGCGGAGACAACGCCCTTTATGTGAAGCAGTTTCCCGAGCGATTTCCGATCGATGCCGCCGGAGCGCCCACCGCTGACCACGTTGCGGCGCTAGTCGCGCTCGATAGGGCACCGGTTTCGGGGCCGACGCTGCGTGATTTTGGACCGTCGGCTACCGAGGGTGAGAGTAAGTATTGGTTAAATAGATATCTCGCGCTTCGTGGGGATCCCCGAATTCGGTCGATTGACGATCTCATTGAGCACTCCCGCTTATTTAATCCCGCAGGATTTATCGATCGCCGGGCCGCCCTTGTTGCCATGAACCGTGCTCTCACGCTCGACACGCGCAATCGGATGCAACGTCGCTTTGCCATCCAGCAAGCGGTTCTCCATGCGATGGCCGACCTTAAGATCGACGCTCTGGTCTATCCCACCGGTAGTGTTCCTCCGCCGATTCTTGGTGCTCCGAACGAGCCCAACCGTAACGGAAGGCCCGGTGGGTCATCGTGGAATATTTTAGGTCAAAACGGATTTGCCGCTATCACGGTTCCAGCCGGCTTCACGACCGAGGTTTACGACCGGGTCATCGACACCGCCATGCCTGGCGGCACCCTATTGAAAGCTCCGGTTCCCGCCGTGCTGCCGGTTGGAGTGGATTTCCTTGGACGACCGTTCTCGGAACCGTTGCTGTTGCGAGTGGCTGCTTCTTATGAGGCTGCAACGAAACATCGTCGTCCTCCAGTGGGGTTCGGCCAAGTTGAATCGGGTGTCCCGACTACACGTTGATAACCCAAGGTGAGCCGCCAGCAAATGTCGGCACGCCATGTAGTAGGGAGGGGGTGTTACGGGCATCGCGAAGACGGGGCGAAAGTCCCGTCGTTAAGGTGAAACCGCTCATGCACACCGATAGTTTAACGAATTCCCCTCCGGTAAGCCTGAATCTCCCCGCACTTATCATCGCGATGATCGTGCGCCCTGCACCCCACCCACACCACTCCCGCGTGCCTGCGCGCAGGGTTCGAATACGCCTCGTATCCCGTGAATCTTTTGGCGGTGGTTTATCAATAAAAAGATGCGGCCCCTGCCGTCCTTACATAAAAAAACCGAGCGCGATAACGCTCGGTTTTTAATGGGCTATCTAACCTGATTTATACCAATTTCTCTTATTCTGCTGAGTCAGGACTGCCAGTCACAGCAGTGCCACCGATGACCGTGACCTTTTCCATGATTGCGGCGGTGAGTTTGGCGGCCAACTCGGGGTTGGCGCGCACGGCCTGTTTGGCGGCGTCGCGGCCCTGGCCGACCAAGTCGCCCTGGTAGGAGATCCACGAACCCTTTTTCTCCAGAATCTTGTGCTCGATGCCGAGGTCGATGAGCGAGCCGGAGGCCGAGATGCCTTCGTCGTACATGATGTCGAATTCGCACTCGGTGAAGGGCGGAGCGACCTTGTTTTTAACCACCTTGAGCTTGGTGCGGTTGCCGATGATCTTGCCGTCCGGGGTCTTGATCTGGTCCTTGCGGCGGATGTCGATGCGGATGGAGGAGAAGAACTTAAGCGCACGGCCGCCGGAGGTGGTCTCGGGGCTGCCGAACATGACGCCGATCTTTTCGCGGATCTGGTTGGTGAAAATGCAGATGCACTTGGTCTTGCTGACCACGGCGGTGAGCCGGCGCATGGCTTGGGACATGAGGCGGGCCTGGCTGCCCATGGTCATGTCGCCCATTTGGCCGTCGAGTTCGGCCTTGGTGATGAGGGCGGCGACCGAGTCGAGGATGATGACATCAATCGCGTTGGAGCGAATGAGGGTTTCCATGATGTTAAGCGCGTCTTCACCGGAGTCGGGCTGGGAGACGAGCAAGTCGTCGAGTTTCACGCCGACCACGCGGGCGTATTTCGGGTCGAGGGCGTGTTCGACGTCGATGAAGGCGGCGAGACCGCCGCGGCGCTGGGCCTCGGCGATGACGCTCAAACAAAAAGTGGTTTTACCGGAGGATTCCGGCCCGTAGATTTCGATGATACGACCGCGGGGCAGGCCTTTGCCGCCGAGGGTCAGGTCGATGGCGAGTGAACCGGTGGAGACGGTCTCGACAGCCATCTTGTTGTTGTCACCCAAACGCATGATCGAGCCTTCGCCGAATTGTTTGGTGATGGCGCTGACCGCGAGATCAACGTTCTTACGGGTGGTGGCGTCGGGGGCGAGGACGGCGGGGGCGGACGAGGAGGTCTTGGCGGGAGCGGCTTTGGACATGATGCTGAGGAAGCGGACGTGTGTTATGTGGTTGAGGAAGCGGAGCAATCGCCCCGCTGCTTGGAAGCGGCCAACGTGAAGCGTGAGGGTTGGCGGAAGCAAGCCAAGCGTGGCGAAAAAGCGTAATTTTACCGGTTCGTTGCCGGGGTGCGGTGCGTTTGCAGTTGTGCCACCGGCCGTCGTTGCCGTTATCGCAGGGGATCGGTTCTCTTTTTTAATGAAATGGATACGTAATTATCCCTGCGTCAGGTGCGCATTAAATCTGCGCTAGAAATCGCTACATTGTAACGCTCCTTTGCCAGTGCACACAGGGCTTCCGCAAACTGCGGGCTGTCCTGCATGATGCGGTTAAAGTCCGACTTTTCTAATACAAACAGGTCGCATTGGCTGGTGGCCACCACGTTGGCGGTGCGCGGCGAGGTGAGTATCAGACCGATTTCGCCAAAGTACTCGCCGTCGTAAAGGTGCTTCAGGTGCTGGCCGTTTTTGTCCGTTACCTCAACCGAGCCGCGGCAAATGATATACATTTCGCCGGCCGTATCGCCTTCCTTGATTATGCTCTGACCAGCCGTAAAGGAACGCGACTTGAATGCCATGATCACCGCATTGATCAACATCGGGTCGGTGCCTTTGAACAGCGGGGTTTGCTCCAACAGCTCGCGCGTGACGACTTCATACCAACGGCGTCCATCGCGCTCGACCAAGGCGCTCGCCGCTGGCGGGCCCCAGGAGTTGCGGGCGTAATTGGGGAACTCGGTGCCCGCCGGGTTGGCCTGCCAATAATCGAGCAGCGGCTGGGCGATTTCCCACGCCGCCTTGACCAAGTCGCCACGCGAAAACAGCGTCGCGTCACCGCGCATGCAGGAATAAAACATCACCTCGTAGCCGGTGTAACGAGATGCCTTAAATACATTTCCGTAGTTGAAGCTCATGTCCACCTTCTGCAATTGCAGGGTCGGTCCCGGCACCTTGGCTTGAAACAATAACTCAATGCCTTGCTGGGGCTGGATGTGAAATACCAGCCGGTTCGGCTCGAGTTTCTCGACGCCGGTTCCGCGGAAAACGGCGGCCGGGGCGGTCTTGAAGGTGACGATGATTTCTGTGCCGCGCTTCCAGAGGGCTTTGCCCGAGCGCAAGTAAATGGGGACGCCGCTCCAGCGCCAGTTGTCGATATGCAGTTTTATCGCTGCAAAGGTTTCCGTGCTCGAGTCGGCGGCGACATCTTTCTCCTGTCGATAGCCGGGTTTCTTGATTTCGCCGTTGGCGTCATGCGAGGGCCCGTACTGGCCGCGAACCACGTAGTTGGGCACTTCCTCGGGTTTATACACACGAACCGACTCAAGGAGTTTTGCTTTTTCGTTACGGATGGAGTCTGCCTCGAAGGATCCAGGCGGCTCCATGCACAGGTAGGACAACATCTGAAACATGTGATTCTGAATCATGTCCCGCAGGACGCCCGAACTGTCATAGTAGCCACCGCGTCCCTGTACATCGACTGACTCGCAGACGTTGAACTGAATATTGTCAATGTGGTGACTATTCCACAGCGGCTCGAACATTCCGTTCGAGAAGCGGAACGCGAGTAGGTTTTGCACCGTTTCCTTACCCAGATAATGGTCGACGCGGAAAATTTGGTCCTCATTCCAGTGGCGGAGGATTTCCGCGTTGAGTTGCAGCGCGGATTTCAGGTCGGTGCCAAAGGGTTTCTCTACAATGATGCGTTTCCATCCCGGGCCGTCTTGGAATCCCGCCGCATGGAGCGTGTCGCACAAGGGGCCGAAAAAGCGCGGGGCCATGGCGAAATAAAACAGCACGTTGCCTTGCGCTTTATACTCGGCGTCAAGGGCGCTGACACGCTCCTTGAGTTGTTTAAAGTCGTCGACGGTGATGCTGGCGGAGGAAAAGTGGAAGCGGTTGATCAGCTTGGCGCCCTGCTCCTTGTCGTATTCTTTACGGGTGTGGAATTTCGGAAGGCCGTCGGTTTCACCGATCATCGAAGCGCGGAATTGGGCGTCGGTGATTTCGCTGCGGCCGACCCCGAGCACTGCAAAATTATCAGACAGAAGGCCGTCGCAGGCCAAATTATACATGGCTGGCACGAGCAGGCGTTTGGTGAGGTCGCCAGACGCACCGAAGATGATCATAACGCAAGGTTCACTCAAAGCTGCGGCAGTAGTCATGGATTTTTTAAATAAGGTTTTGGCCGCGCCCGAGGGGGGATCACGAGGGAGTGTTTGCGGGGAATGCCGAGGTTCGTGTTCGGGCTAAACGCAGTGCGGTTGGATGGAGTCCGCACTGGGGCGAGCTTTCTGTCGTCGGGACCTCAGTAAAGGCTTTTGTTGTAAGTTGTAGTGGGATGAGCGAATCACCGGGTTTGGGTGAACTGCCTGGACCGGCATTTTTATTTAGCCTAATTGACCGTCGCCGCCTTGTCGGAAATTACGGCAAGGTGTTGCCCGCAGCCCGGTACAGTTCGTACCACTCGGAGCGACTCAGGTTCACCTCTCCGGCCCGACAGATTTCCTTAAGTTGGGTGGGATTGGTCGTGCCGACGACCGCTTGGATTTTCGCTGGGTGGCGTAAGATCCAGCTTATAGCCAAGGCCGTGGGCGTAATCCCCTTCTCAGCTGCGATTTTGTTCATCACCGTGTTGAGTTCGGGGAACCGCGCATTACCTACAAACACGCCTTCGAAAAAACCGAATTGAAAGGGCGACCAGGCCTGAATGGTGACGTCGTTGAGTCGGCAATAGTCCAAGACACCGCCGTCACGGTCCACCCCGTGTGCGTTATGCATGTTCACGTTGAGTCCCGCGTCGATCATCCCGGTACGCATCAAACTGAACTGCAGTTGATTCAAGATCAGCGGTTCTTTCACCGACTTTTTGAGCAGTTCGATTTGGCTGGGGCTGTGATTGCTGACTCCGAAGCGCCTTGCCTTACCTTGGCGAATCAGAATCCCAAAGGCTTCCGCCACCTCCTCAGGTTCCACCAACGCGTCGGGACGGTGTAGCAAAAGGGTGTCGAGGTATTCGGTGCGCAGGCGCTTCAGGCTGCCGTCCACCGAGGCGAGAATGTGGTCTTTGGAAAAATCAAAAAAACCGTCGAGGATGCCGCATTTACTCTGAATCAAAACCGTTTCCCGAACAGTCGGGTTCATGCCGATGGCAGCGGCGAACACCTCCTCGGCTTTGCCGGCGCCATAAATGTCGGCGTGTTCGAAAAAGTTGATGCCTTGGTCGCGGGCAGTGCCGAGGAGCGTGGCGGCGTCCGCCAGACTGAGGTCGGCAATGCGCATGCAGCCAAGGGCGATTTCGCTGCCGTGAAGGCAGGCGTTTCCGAGGTTAATTGTGTTCATGGTTTTAATGGGGGCCGGTGCCGAG
>JBILJE010000171.1:0-7003 GCA_044377395.1 Rariglobus sp.
ATGCAAAAGATGACATGGGGTGGTCAGGTGGGCGAAGGGCGCACAACCTGACCACCCCATGTCATCTTTTTTCATTCCCACGGGAACTCTCGAATTTTAACCTGTCTGCGTGGCCCGTTTTTTGCTCATCTATTGCCTGTGAACCGCCTCAGCACCTCCCGATTTTCCCGTTTAATCGCACTGTTAGCCGTCTTGCCGGCCATCGCCTCGGCCCACCCTGGGCACGATGGCGGCCATGACCTGACTTGGGACTTTGGCAATGGCCTCGGGCACGTACATTACGGACAAGCCCTGCTCGTCGGCCTGCTGCTGGTCGGCGCGGGTGTTGGCATCGCCAAACTCGCCGCCCGGTTCTTCAAAAACTGATCGGTGCCGAAAGTAGCGCAGACTTCCAGTCTGCTTGGGTCGGATTAAATCGAATACAACCAAGGCAGTTTAGCCGCGAAAGATCGCAGAGAACGCATAGAAAAATACCAAGCGGATTGATCTTTGCGCTCCTTGCGTTCTTTCGCGGCCAAACTGCCTGGGTGTTTCGGAGCAGACTGGAAGTCTGCGCTACTTTTTCGGCGCTCCACTCACAGCTTGCGCGCGTCGCACGCTAGGTGCGGGCACACGGGCGTGAGTACTCGGCGGATCGCCGCGAGGGTCTGCCGCAACCGTATCCCGTCCGGCGCGACGAACTTGATGCTCCAGCCGCCGCCCAGCCGGAGCTGACTCGCCCCAACCCAGACGCCGTCGCCTTGCAGTGCGTGCAGGGACGCGCGCCATGTCGGTGACGCCTCGTCTGCCAAACTTGGCGCGATTACCACGGCGTTGCCAAAACACGCGCCTTCGCCCGCCCCGGCTAACGCCGCCAACGCCTTCAGCCCTTCACCGGCCTGGTCAAAGCGTTCGCGCAACAGCAGCTCGTCGCCCCGTCGCACCTCCAGCTCCAGCAGCAGCCGCGACCACTCCCACGCCTCGCCGTGTGCCACCCGTCCCGGCAGAAGCAGATCCGCGTAAAACGCCGCTCCGCCCGGTGCCACCAGAAGTTCGGTGCGTTGCCTGAAAACGCTGCCTCGGTGCGGTACGATCGGCTCGGGCATGACTTCCAGCCAGCCGCCCGCCTCGACATGAAAACGCTGCGTGCTCACCGCCTCGCCGCTGCGCATACGAAACACCCGGCTCGCACTCGGCGTGGTTAACAACAACGCCGCTCCCGCCGCCACCTCGACGGCACTCTCTAAACGATCACCCGACAGAATGCCTGCGGTGGGATTAACCACCTGCACGAGCAACGTGCGCGTGTCGGCGTCCCAGTAAGGCTTGCTCACATGGAAAGGCGCACGAAATGCCTGCGCACCAATCGCGGTAACGCCGTCGGGGTGGTGCTCGGCGCGCAGGGAAAGTTGTCCGTGAAATTCAGCCATGGGCGGATAGGTAAGTAGCGCAGACTTCTAGTCTGCTTTGGGAGATATTGTCGGAGGCAGACTGGAAGTCTGCGCTACTTTTTCCGGCCAAACAGCACCTCGCGCTCAATCCACGCGATCACGCCGTCGAGGTTGTGCTCGCGTTTAAGGTCACAGAACAAATGCGGTTTCACCCCGCGCTGAATCTTGGCATCGCGATCCATCACGCCCAAGTCCGCGCCCACCAGCGGCGCGAGGTCGATTTTGTTAATGATTAGCAAGTCGCTGTGGCGGATGGCCGGACCGCCTTTGCGCGGGATTTTATCCCCCTCGGCCACGTCGATGACGTAGATAAACGCATCGACCAGCTCGGGTGAAAAGGTGGCGGTGAGGTTGTCACCGCCGCTCTCGACGAGCAGCAGGTCGAGGTCGGCGAATTTCGCTTCCAGCGCGCGACAGGCCTGCTCGTTCATCGTGGTGTCGTCACGGATCGCGGTGTGCGGACACCCGCCGGTCTCCACACCGACGATACGCTCGGGGGAAAGCGCGCTGTGCTGGACGAGGAACTGGGCGTCCTCGGAGCAATAAATGTCGTTGGTGACGACCGCCATCGAGTAGCGCTCACGCAGCCGCTGGCAGAGTTTGAGGCAGAGCATGGTTTTGCCGGAGCCCACGGGGCCACCGATGCCGATACGAGGAGAACGGGAAGAAGACATAGAAAAAATACGAGTTAACCGCTAATGAACGCTAACCGACGCTAATGCGGAAATGAGGTTCTGAATTAGCGGCCATTAGCGTTCATTAGCGGTTAAAAATTTAGGAGATGAACATCCGCCCATCGGCGGTTTCGTGGCGGGCGGCGGCGATGTCGAGCCAGGGGTTAAACCAGCCGATTTCCTCAAGCGGCACGGCTTGCGCGGCGACGATGATTTCAGGGGCTTGGGCGAGGGCCTCGGTGAGCAGCGATTGGCTGCCGTTTTGGCCGATGCGCAGGAGCTTCACGGCGGCAGCCATCACTCCGGCAATTGCAGCATACACACAACCAGCCAACACGGCTTCGAGTGGTGCGCCCAAAACTCGACCCTCCAGCGCGGCCGAAACGGGTGTAGCGAAGGGCCAGCCGTGCGCTTTAGCGCGAGACAGGTACTCGGTCGCCAAGGGATGCGCATGCAGCGAGACGGTGAGTTCGGCGCGCTGGCGGCCGATGTTTTCGGTGGCGAGGCGGGCTTCGCGGGCGCTTTTGAGCGCGTGGGCCAGACCACAAAGTTCGCCGACACGGGCCCAATCCGGAGCGGCGGGGTCAAGCGCGGCATAGGCGTGGGCGGCGAGTGGGAGTTCGGCTTGGCGCAGGGCGGGCAATACCGAGAGAAAGACGAAGTCGCGCAGCGTGGTGCGGTCGCGCACCAGTCCCGCCTGAACGAGGCCCTCTAAACCGAAGGAATGGGCATAGGCACCCGTCGGGTAATAGGAGTCCCCTGCCTGTAACAGGCCCACTAGCCAACGGGCGTTATAAGTTTCAATCATCGGATTTTTAGCCGCGAAAGAACGCAAGGAGCGCAAAGAACGGAATCAAACCACAAACGGACGAAATCGGGAATCGGGGAAGCTGGCTGAGTGCGTATTTTTTGATCTGAAACTTATAGGAACCGAAATTGATAAGCAGTCCGTGCTCGGTTCGGGTGGACTTGAGGTATCCGAGCAACTGGGCCACATGCTCATCGGCCACGGTTTTAACAGCCTTAAGCTCGATGATCAGGCATCCCTCAATCAGGAGGTCTGCTAAATACTCACCGATCACCGTGCCGTCCGCATCAAGAACTCGAATCGGATGCTGCTGCTGTACTTCGTAGCCCGCTTTGCGTAATCGGTTCACTAAGGCGTTTTCGTAGACTTTTTCGAGGTGCCCATGTCCATGGTAAACATTAACAGCGTAAGCGGTTTGCCTGACTGCATTGCACAATTCATTGATCGTTTTCATAGGGTTGGTTTCACCGAGGCATGACCAGTAAACCCATGTCGTAGAGCCACGATTATTCGCTGAAACCGTATGTATTTCTATGCGTTCTCTGCGTTCCTTCGCGGCCAATAATCCGTCAGTGCTTGTGGCTGGGGCCGAGGTCATCGAGAGCGGGGTTGGGTTGGCTGCGCTTGAACCGTCCGGCGCGGAAGACAGAGGAGGTGGCGGTGTAGTCGACCTGAATGCGCGCGAACAGCTGGCGTGCGGCCGGTTCGTCGGGCGTGAGCAGACGCGTCGCCTCAGAGGAGAACTCCAGGTGTAAATTCCCCACGGCCCAGCCAATACCGGCGGCTGCGGATGGCGGCAGATTGGCCAGTTGAATTTCCAGCACGGGCTCGCGCGCTTGATCAATGACGTAGCGATGCGTGGCGGTCTGATAAAAGGTCACGCCGGTTGCTAGCGGTGCGGCCAACTCAAAGCCGAACTCCACGCCATCGGCGGCAGTCCCGCGCCAAAGGCGCTTGGCCAAGGTGCGACGCTCGGTGAGCAGGAACACCACCGGAAGGTTCGCAGCCGGTTCGAAAATACTCGAATAGATCAAAATCATGACCCGTGGGAGGAGCTGGTTAAGGGCAACAACTAACCCATTGTGTTAGTTGTTTCTTTTACGGCCAATGAGTAGTTAAGCCCTCAAAACAGGAAATACCGTTGCGCCATGGGGAGGACCTTGGCGGGTTCGCAGGTGAGGTGTTCGCCGTCGGCGGTGACGTGGTAGGTCTCGGGATCGACTTTGATAACGGGCATGGCGTCGTTGAGCACCATGTCGCGTTTGCCAATGTTTCGGCAATTCACCACGGGCTCAAGACGGCGGCGCAGGCCGAGGTCGGCGAGGCGGCCCGTCTGCAACGCAGCAGCAGAAACAAAGGTGATGTTGGTTGCGCTCAGGGCTCCACCAGCCGCACCCCACATGGGCCTGTAGAAAGTGGGCTGCGGCGTGGGAATGGAGGCATTTGGGTCGCCCATGTTGGCCCAAGAGACGAAGCCACCCTTGAGCACGATCTCAGGCTTCACGCCGAAAAGGGCGGGCTTGAATAGCACGAGATCGGCGAGCTTGCCCACCTCGACCGAGCCGACGATGTGGCTGATGCCCTGAGCGATGGCGGGATTGATGGTGTACTTGGCGACGTAGCGCAGGCAGCGGAAATTGTCGGCGGCGGGGTGCGCGGGGTGCGTCAGTTTGCCAAACTGGAGCTTCATCTTGTGCGCGGTCTGCCAGGTGCGGAGGATAACCTCCCCAATGCGCCCCATCGCCTGCGAATCGGAGGAGGTAATGGAGATGGCGCCCAGGTCGTGTAGACGGTCCTCGGCGGCGATAGTCTCAGGGCGGATACGCGACTCGGCGAAGGCCACGTCCTCGGGGATCTTGTTGTCGAGGTGGTGGCAGACCATGAGCATGTCGAGGTGCTCGTCGATGGTGTTTACCGTAAAGGGACGCGTGGGGTTGGTGGATGACGGGAGGACGTTGGCCTCGCCGCAAACGCGGATGATGTCGGGGGCGTGTCCGCCGCCAGCGCCTTCGGAGTGGAAGGTGTGGATGGTGCGGCCCTTGAAGGCGGCAAGGGTGTTGTCCACGAAGCCAGCTTCATTGAGGGTGTCGGTATGGATGGCAACTTGCACATCGAGTTCCTCGGCGACGCCGAGGCAGGTGTCGATCGCGGCGGGCGTGGTGCCCCAGTCTTCGTGGAGTTTGAGGCCAAGGGCGCCGGCGAGGATCTGATCACGCAGGGGTTGGGCGGTGGCGCAGTTGCCCTTGCCCATGAAGCCAAGGTTTACGGGAAAGGCCTCGGCGGCTTGGAGCATGCGCTGGATATTCCATGCACCGGGCGTGCAGGTGGTGGCGAGGGTGCCGTGCGAAGGACCAGTGCCGCCTCCAAGCAGAGTGGTAACACCCGAGCTGATGGCCTCGTCGATCTGCTGCGGGCAGATAAAATGGATGTGGGTGTCGATCCCACCTGCGGTGAGAATACCGCCCTCGCCGGCGAGCACCTCGGTGCAGGCTCCGACGATCATGGGGCTTTTCTTGCCGGTCTTGGGATCGGGATAGACGGAGCCGATGCCGTTTTGGATGCCGGGGTTGCCGGCGTGGCCGATGCCGACAATGACGCCGTGCTTGATGCCGATGTCGGCTTTGATGACGCCGAGTTTGGCGTCGAGGATAAGGGCGTTGGTGATGACGAGATCAAGCGACTCGGCGTCAGTGGCGGTGCCGGACTGGCCCATGCCATCGCGGATGACCTTGCCACCGCCAAATTTGATTTCGTTACCGTAGCCGCCGCCCTCGGCGATGAGGTCGCGCTCGACCTGGATGAAGAGTTCGGTATCGGCGAGACGAACTTGGTCGCCCACAGTGGGGCCGAACATCTCGGCGTATTGGCGGCGGGTGAGTTTGAGCGGCATAGGGTTGGGAGAGAGAGTTTCGGAGGGTTACACAGAGATCACGAAGGTAGTCACAGAGGGCACGGAGCAAACGCGATCGACTCCGTGACCTTTGTGAAACCTCTTGTGCCCTCTGTGTAACTCGGTTTCGAATCAGAGTTTTCCGTTGATCTTGGCATTGAAGCCCCAGACCTCGCGGGTGCCGGCGAGGGCGACGAGTTCAACTTCCTTGGAATCGCCCGCCTCGAAACGCACGGCGGTGCCAGCCGGTATGTTGAGGCGAAAACCACGCGCGGCTTCACGGTCAAAGCGCAAGGCCGCATTCGTCTCGTAGAAATGGAAATGCGATCCGACCTGAATGGGGCGGTCGCCGGTGTTGGCAATCACGAGTGTTTTGGTTTCCAGCCCGACGTTGGCTTCGAGAGGTGCAGCGCCGGCGGGCGTGATAATTTCTCCAGGAATCATGGTCAACGGATGGGATTGTGGACGGTGACGAGTTTGGTGCCGTCGGGAAAGGTGGCCTCGACCTGCACGTCGTGGATCATCTCGGGTACGCCCTCCATCACGTCGGCGCGCTTGAGCAGTGTGGTGCCATAGCTCATGAGATCGGCGACGCTTCGACCGTCGCGAGCGCCCTCCATGATCTCGTAGGTGATGATCGAAACGGCTTCGGGATAATTGAGCTTCAACCCGCGGGCCTGGCGACGTCGGGAGAGATCGGCGGCAGTGACGATGAGGAGTTTTTCTCGTTCGCGAGGAGTGAGGTGCATTTTTTGAAGTAGCGAGTAGTGAGTAGCGGGTAGCGAGTAGACGATCCTTGGAAACAGAAGTCGCAAGGTTCGGGGCGGTTCGCGAGGTTTTGAATGCTCGCTACTCACTACCCGCTACTCGCTACTCGCTACTTCAAAAATCAGACTTGGAGGTGCTTTTTAACGACTTCGTCGGTGAGCGAGGCAATGGGGCCGGAGATGGTTACAACGCCACGATCCATGGCGTAAAAGCGGTCAGCGATTTCACGGCAGAAATCGACGTATTGCTCGACCAGGAGAATCGCGAGGTTGCCCTCGGCCTTGAGCGTGGTGATGGCGCTCTGCACCTCCTCGGCGTAGTTATGGTTGAGCCCCTCGACCTTGAGTTTTTTGAGGGTGTCGCCGATCTGGTCGATGATCGACGGCTGAATGCCCTCGGTGGGCTCGTCGAGGATCAGCAGCTTGGGCTTGGT
>JBILJE010000172.1:0-6938 GCA_044377395.1 Rariglobus sp.
CCGCCGCATTTTGCTTTTGGCGATATTAGCTCACGATTTTGGAAAACCCGCCACCACTGCCCAATCGGAGGTGCGCGGACGCCTGCGCTGGCGCAGCCTCGGCCACGAGTCAGCCGGTGGCCCGCTCGCGGACGCCTTTCTGCGCCGCATTGGCGCGCCCCACGCGGTTCTGGACGCTGTGCGCCCGCTGGTGGTCTTGCACCTGGCGCACCACCATGGCAGCGGCGAATTCAGCGACAGCCACATCCGTCGCCTCGCCCGCAAACTACACCCCGCGACCATCGACGAGCTGTGTGCGATCATGATCGCCGATTCGCTGGGCCGCCCGCCGCTCACCGGAATCGAAAGCCTTCCGCTGATCAAAACCCTGCGCAACCGCGCCCATGACCTGAACCTGCGCCAAAACCCGCCCCGCCCCATTTTACTGGGACGGCACTTGATCCACCTCGGGCACACCCCCGGCCCGCAGTTTTCGGCCATCTTGCACGCCGGCTTCGAGGCCCAGCTCGACGGAGCTTTTACCGATGCAGAAGGCGCGCTCATCTGGTTGAGAAACTATTTGCAGAAAATCCCTCATCCCGAGTCGTGACAAAACCCGCGCAACGCGTTCTCGTGGCACTCCCCTTTTTCTCCCAAAACATGTCCAACCAACTCGACCAGCTGAAGCAGTTCACCGTCGTCGTCGCCGATACTGGCGACTTCGCCTCCATGAAGGAGTTCTCGCCCCGTGACGCGACGACCAATCCCTCGCTCATCCTCAAGGCCGCTGCGATGCCCGCCTACGCCTCGCTCATGGACCAGGCCATCAAAGACGCCGGCGCCACCGCCTCGCTGTCCGACGTCATCGACCGCCTGCTGGTCGTCTTCGGTCTGGAGATTTTAAAAATCGTCCCCGGCCGCGTCTCCTCCGAGGTCGACGCGCGCCTGTCCTTCGACACCGCCGCCACCGTCGCCAAAGCCCGCGAGATCACCGCCCTCTACGAAAAAGCCGGCATCGGCCGCGACCGCGTGCTGATCAAGATCGCCTCCACCTGGGAAGGCATCAAGGCCGCCGAGCAGCTGGAAAAGGAAGGTATCCACTGTAACCTCACGCTGCTGTTCTCGTTTGCCCAAGCCGTCGCCTGCGCCGAGGCCAAGATCACCCTCATCTCGCCCTTCGTCGGTCGTATTCTCGACTGGCACAAGGCCAAGAACCCCACCGCCAACTTCGTCGGCGCGGCGGACCCCGGCGTGATTTCCGTTAGCCAAATCTACACCTACTACAAAAAGTTTGGCTACAAGACCGAGGTCATGGGTGCCTCCTTCCGTAACACCGGCGAGATCGTCGAGCTGGCTGGTTGCGACCTGCTGACCATTGCCCCGACGCTTCTGGCCGAGCTGAAGGCGTCCAACGAGCCGCTGGTGCGCAAGCTCGATCCCGCCGCCGCAGCCAAGGCCGACCTGAAGCAGGTTTCGTTCAACGAAGCCGGTTTCCGTTTCGCCATGAATGACGACGCGCTGGCCACCGAAAAGACCGCCGAAGGCATCCGCCAGTTCTCGGTCGACATCGTGAAGCTCGAGCAGCTCATCGCCCAAAAGCGCGGTTAATTCGCCGACTACCGAAGTGGCACGGGCGTATCACCCGTGATCGTTGATCGACACTGATTGAAAAGCCCGACGCCCTCACCGGCGCCGGGCTTTTTTGTGGGCATAACTACGACTGCATTCAGCTCAAATCACCTCCACCAATCGGCTGCCCTGCTGCAAAAACTTCATGACACCGCCCCAACGAGGCTCGATCCAAAGCAACAAGGCGCGGTTAGTCCCGTTACCCACCCGTAACCAAACGATCACCGGCGCGGGCTCGATGCGAGTAGACCGTTCGGCAAAATCTTCATCCTTGGTCACAATGACCGCACCGGTTCGCAACGCGTAGCTCCAGACCGCCGTATCCGAGGCCTCGAGAAGGCCCACATCACCCACGTGCTCTGCCTCATGACCTCCGGCAGAAAGCCACCTTCCCAGAGCAGGCGGCAATTGGGCATCGATCAAAAACTTCACTTGGCCAACGCGAACACCGTGTGATCGACCTGCCGGGCGGCGTATTCTAAACAGGCCTCAATATCAGCCCGCTCCAGATAGGGATACGATTCCAAGATTTCAGCCTCACTCGCTCCCGCGGCCAGCATTTCCAGCATATCCTTCACACGGATGCGCAGATTGCGAATACACGGGCGGCCTCCGCATTGCTCAGGGTTAAAGGTGATGCGCTGCAATTGGCTCATGATCGGACCGTAGTCGTAGCCCTGCCTGATGCAAGCCCCCGCACCATTCCAGCGCCTGTAGCGCGCTTCCCGCCGCACACCACAAACGCTCGCCTCCGCCGCCGAGCCCGACCATTTCTGTAACACTCATGGACGGCACCAATTTCATCCAAGACCTCGCAATCGTGCTGCTTGCCGCCGGACTGGCCGGCGCCCTTTGCAAACGCATCGGGCTGTCCGTCATCGTGGGCTACTTGGCGGCCGGACTGATCATCGGGCCCTACACCCCGCCCTTCTCGTTTGTCACCGATGTGGACCGCATCCAAACGCTCGCCCAGGTCGGCCTCGTTTTCCTCATGTTCTCCATCGGCCTCGGCCTGAGCCTGACCAAGCTTGGCCGACTCGGTCTGCCCACGCTCATCGCCACCACCTTGAGCGCCTTCGGCATGCTCCACCTGACCCAGTTGCTCGGGGCCCTCGCCGGCTGGTCGTCGCTGCAAAGCCTGTTTGTCGCCAGCATGTTCATGGTCTCCAGCTCGGCCGTGATAGCCAAGATCGTCGGTGAGCTCAAACTTACCCACGAGGGTGCCGCCCAACGCGCCCTCGGCATCACGGTGATGGAGGACGTCGTCGCCGTGGTCATGCTCACCATTCTGGCCGGGCAAACCCAACTCGGTGGTGCCAGCGGCAGCCCGCACCTCGGCAGCCTGCTCACCACCATGAGCGCCTTCGTCGTGCTCCTGCTCGGGGCCGGTCTGTTCCTCGTGCCCCGACTGCTCCGCCGCCTCGAAGCCCGCGCCGATCCCGAACTGCAAACGATCATAGTCGCCGGTGTACTTTTCCTGCTTTCGATGATCGCCGCCAAAGCCGGTTATTCGCTCGCTCTTGGCGCCTTCCTGCTCGGCGCAATCGTCGCCGAAATGCCCCAGAAATCCGGCGTGGAAAAAGCCTTCGCCGGCATGAAAGACCTTTTCAGCAGCGTCTTCTTCGTGGCCATCGGCATGTTAATCGACATCAAGCTGCTGGCTGAAGTCTGGCCGTGGATTATCGGCCTGTTTGTATTTGTAATGCTGGCGCGCCCGCTGTGCACCGGCCTGGCCATGACGCTGTGCGGCACCGCCCCCCGCGAAGCCCGCCGTGCCGGGTTATTACTGAGTCCCATCGGCGAGTTTTCCTTCATCATTGCCCAGCTTGGCGTAGGTAGCGGCGTGCTGCCTAAGTCGTATTACCCGCTGGCTGTTGGCACCTCGATTCTGACCGTTCTAGCCACCCCTTTCATCAACCGCCACGCCGACGCTCTGGTTACCTTGTCCGAACGAATTGAACCGCGCTGGTTCTCCCGCACCTTGGAGGCCTACCACGGCTGGCTCAAGCAGGTCCAAAACCGCCGCGCAGCCCCCTTGGCTTGGCAACTCGTACGCGGCCGTATCCTCCAGATCGGCGTAGAGGTGCTCCTGGTTACCGGCTTGTTCATTTTCTCGGCACAACTGCTCGCTGCCATTATGACCGTCTTTGATACCGGCCGCATCGAGCACGCCATGATCAATTATGGGTTCTGGAGCGTGTTCGGCCTGCTCGTACTCATCATGCTGTTGGCACTGTGGCGCAACGTCTGCGCGGTCGCGATGATCATAGCCGAGGGGCTCGCCGCAGGCACCCGGCTGCAATCCCCGGTCCTCTACACCGCCCTGCGCACCCTCGCCGTGTTCGTCCTCGGCTACTGGCTTTACGCCATCATGCCGGTGGGCGCATTGCCCGGCTGGGCCTGGGCCATCATCGCCGCCACCGCCGCCGGCGTGGTGGCCGTGGCCTCCAGCCGCCTGATTTACTGGCACAGCACCTGGCAATCTTCCGTTCATGACGTGTTCGCCACCGAAGCCGACGCGCCTGCCACCGCCCGCGCAACCGCTCGCGTCGCCTTCGACCTGGGCTTGGAAAACTGGGATCTACACCTCGAAGACTGCGTGGTGCCAGACGACGTTGCCTATGCCGGTCAAGACCTCGCACACCTCGCCATCCCGACACGCTTCAGCTGCTCGGTGATCGAGATCGAGCGCAACGGCTTCGTCATCACCCGCACCGGCCCGGAACGCCGCATCTACCCCGGCGACAAACTCCTGCTGCTCGGCCCCGCACACGGTCTGGCCGCAGCCCGCGAATTCATCCAAAGCGATAAAAAAGCCCCCCATGAGGGCACCGAGGAGTTCAACGGTAGCGTTCTGCAAACCCACCTCATGCCCTCCGGCCCGCACACCGGCCGCACTTTGGCCGAGCTCGCCATCGCCCGCGACACCGGCGTACGCGTGGTCGGTATCCAGCGAGGCACCGAGCGCATCATTAACCCGGGCGGCGACCAACGCCTGCTCACCGGCGACAGCCTTCTCGTAGTCGGCACTCTCACCGAGCTGCGCACCTTCCGCCGCTGGCTTCGAGGGGGCACCGAGACCCTGCCGCCCTTCGCTATCAGCCCTTCAGCAGCCCCAAAAACCGCTTCATGATCCGCGCCTTTCAATGGGACCTCGCCCGTCAGGTCGAGCGCCTCGATCACCTGCTCGCCCTCCTGCCCCGCTACGCCCATTGGGGATTTACCCGCCTGTATCTGCATCTTGAGGACGCGGTGGATTACCCGTCCCTTGCGGGCCTGGCCCGTGCCGACGCCTACACCTGGGCCGAGCTGGAAACACTCGTCGCCGCCGCCAGCGCGCACGGCATTCAGACCGTGCCCATCGCCAACCTCCTCGGGCACACCCAGTACGTCATCAAACACCCCGACTGGCGCGACCTCAACGAGCTGCGCGATCCCGTCACCGGCGAGGCGCTGCCCACCGGCCAAATCTGCCCGCTGCACCCGCGCACCGCCGAGCTGGTGGCGCGGCTTTTTGGCGACCTCGCGCCGCTGTGCACCGCCGGCGAAATCCACGCCGGGCTCGACGAAAGTTTTCATCTGGGCAAACACCCGCTCTCACGCGCCGAGGTGGCCGAGGTCGGGCTTGCGGCGCACTTCGCCCGCCACGTCACACGGCTGCACGCCGCCGCCGCCCGCCACGGCCTGCGCCTCGGCCTGTGGGCCGACATGCTCGCGCTGCTGCCGGAGGCTATTCCGCTGTTGCCGGCGCACGCCGGACTGGCCGCCTACGACTGGTATTACCACCCCTTCGGCCTCCACCCGCGCATGGAGTTGTATAATTTTCTCGAGTACGACCTCGCCCCTGCGCTGGCGACAGCCGGAATTGCCTACTGGGCCTGCCCGATGAACGGCGCCTTCCGCCACGAATCCGCGCCGGTCTGGACTGACCGCCTGCAAAACCTCGCTGCATGGAACCTCCGAGCCAAAGCCACGGGCGCCGCCGGATACCTCGTTACCAGTTGGGAACCGCACCGCTTGGCCTTTCCCACCACGACGCTCATGGACGCGGCCGCCGCCACACTCTGGCTCGAACCGGGCACCCCAGACGCCCCCGCCAGCCTGCTCGCCGCCGGCCTGCGTCGCTACACCGCCCCTCCGCAACAACTACCCCGTTGTGTTAGTTTGCCTTGGGACGAGCCGCGTCTGAACGCGGGTGCCTCGAACCCCCTCGGGGTTCAGCCGAACATCAACGCGCCACTCAGCGCTGCCAACGCGCGCAGCCTCGCGCGGCGCCTGCTGGCCACCGATGCGCTGGCGTTCGTGGGCAACTCGCGCTGGGAAATTAACAACGGCTGGGCCCCGGTCGCGTCCCGCCGCGACAGTCCCCTGCCCTTCGCCCGCGCCTCACGCCGCTTTTCCCGCCTGGCCGCTGCGCCCCAATTAACCGAACTAGACGGTCGCAACTGCCCGCTCGCATTCCTTGCCGCCACCGCCCGCTTCCTCGCCTACCTGGCCGAACGCGAGGCGTTTGTCCGCCTCTGCGTCGCGCATATCCACCGCCTGCGCCGCCTCGTCAGCAGCGGGTCCGCGAATGACTCGGCTGCGATGCAAGAAACCCTCCGGCTGGCAGACGGCCTGGCCAGCGCCTTCGCCGTCTCACTCAACCAAGCCCGCGAAGACGCCCGCCTGATGTGGACGTCGTCGCGCCCCGACGACACGTTTGCCCCATCGCCCAACGACCGCCTGCTGGCTGCCGACGAGGCCCAATTGCGCTCGCTGCTTATTTGGTTTGAAAACTGCCTCGAGCAACCCGAACACGTGTTTCGCGCCTCTCCGGTTTGCGGACTCTGGACGCTGCGCTTCACGCTCCACCACTTCGCGCCCGCCCACCAGAAGGTCGTCATTGAACAACAGTCGCCCGACGGCACTTGGCGCGAGTTACACAGCCGGGTGTTGATTGAATTCCGCGGACAATCGGCGCAAGTTAACACGCCGAAACTCCGCTTCGAATTCGCCTGCCCGGTGGAAAATCCCGTCGCCCCGCTGCGCATCGCCTCGCGTTGCCTGGGCGAGTTCGCGGTGAGCCACATCGAGCTCACAGACGGAGTTAGCACGCGACGCCAGCGGCCACTCCCGGAGCGCCACCGGCTCGGCACCCCGGCTCCGGGCTCCGGCTGGCCCAAAATCGACTGGCTGACCAACACCGGCGAAATCCTGCTACAATTCAGCTTAAGCAGCCGCCCCGATTCAATCAGGCGAGGTGGCCCCATTTAGCAGGCAGTCACCTTTAAAGTCTGGCAGCTCTTTCCACGACCTAATGGCTTCGTTGGATCGACCGCACTGACCAT
>JBILJE010000173.1:0-6866 GCA_044377395.1 Rariglobus sp.
GCGGGCTGGTGTTGGCCACCGCCATCGTCGCCATTTGGGGAATACCGGCGTTGGTGGCGACGCACGGGCTGTTTTGGCAAAAAGGCATTGGCGAACACGTGGTGCAGCGCGGCTTGGAAAAACTCAACGGGCGCACCTACAACCCGTTTTTCTACCTGATGACCGCGCCCATGACCCTGTTCCCGTGGGTCGTGTTTGCCGGGGCGGCGTGGGTGGCGGCGCGGCGCGAGTGGGACGCCCGCCGGGCTTGGCTGGCGAGCTGGTTGGTGGCCCCGTATGTGATTTTCACGGCCTACGCGACCCAGTTGCCCCATTACGTGCTGCCGGGGTTTCCGGCGTTTTTCCTCCTGTTTGGCGCGGGCTTAACGCCGTCGGGCATGGCGGCGCTGGCGCGTTGGGCGCGGGTGGCCATGGGAGTTTTTCTCGCCGTGTTCGGTCTGGTGGCGACGGTGGCACTGGTTTTGGTGGTGCGCGCGGAACTGCCCGCCGGGCTGGATCCCTTGCGCGACGCCGTGGTCGGGCTGTTGGGGACGGTGGGCGGATTTTTGCTGGTTGCGACCGCCTGGTGGGGGCGCCGCGCGGTGGTGGTGGTGCTCGGTGTACTCCTGATCGGTGCAGGGGCGTGGCGCATGGGTACCGGGCTGCGCGCGGTGAGCCCAGGGGTGACGCTTGAGCCGGCGTTGCGCGCGATGCCCACCGGCACGCGTTTTCTGGGCAGTCGTTTTGCCGAGCCGAGTATCGTTTTTTACAGCGGCGCGAAGTGGACCTTTTCCGACCAGCCCGAGGCGCTGGCCGCTATGTTGGCCCAGCCCGGCCCGGTGGTGGTGCTGGTGCTGGAACGCGAATGCGACCCGCTGGGATTTTTCACCGGACGCTTGAAGTGGCGCGACTATCCCGCGCCGAGTGGGCTGAGTGCGGTGGCGCAGCGCCAGCAGACCGTGGAGGTTTTTAACCTCGGTCGTTCACGCTGGCAGACGCTCAGCGTGTGGGTGCGCCCGTGAGCCGTTGGGGATGTTTAGCGCAGACGCGTCGCGTCTGCTCCACGGCCGCGCCCTACGCCAATCGCCAGGCAGGCTGGGTGCCTATGCTGCTTTATTGCCTGGGTTTCGCCTGCTCTGCGCATCGACTGAGTCTTCCCCAACTCAGTCTTGCTTGCAGCGGCTAAAATCCTAACGTCTCTCTCCCCCAATGCTTCGCACGCTCGGCCAACATACACTTCACATCGTCGAGGAACTCGGCGACTTTGCCGTGTTCACGACCCGTGGTTTCACGGCCGCGATCGGCTCGCGCAAACTGGGGCGCCGGATCGTGCGGGCCGTTTATGAGCAGGGCGTTCGCTGCGTGCCGGTGATCGTCATTGTGGGCATTTTTACCGGTCTGGTCCTCGGTTTACAGGGCTACTATGTGCTCAATAAGTTCGGCTCCGAGGGGCTTCTGGGCACGCTGGTTTCACTCACTTTGGTGCGCGAACTCGCCCCGGTTCTCGCTGCACTCATGCTGGTCGGCCAAGCCGGCTCGGCCCTCGCGGCCGAACTCGGCATCCAGCGTAACAGCGAGCAGATCGACGCTTTGGAGACGATGGGCGCCAGCACCCACGCCTACTTGGTTTCACCGCGCCTGCTCGCCGCCCTCGTGGTTTTCCCCATTCAGGCCGCCATTTTCTGCTTGGTCGGCTTATTGGGCGGATACCTGTCGGGCTCGGTGCTGTTGAACCTCCAGCCTGGCGTGTATTGGGCGGCCGTTTACAAGGCAGTGGATCCGCAGGATGTGGCCGAGTGTTTTATTAAGGCCGTGGTTTTCGGTCTGCTCACTATCTCGATTTGCGCCTACAACGGTTTCAACGCCCACCGTCGCCGCGGTTCGACAGGAGCGCGCGCCGTGAGCGCCTCGACCACACGCGCCGTGGTGTTCTCCAGCATCGTCGTGCTGGCCGCCGATTACCTCATCACCTCGTTGCTGGTTAAACACCCGTGAGCGCCCCACTTCCACTTCCAGTTCCTGTCCCTGCCTCCGGCTCTGAGCTCTTCCTCGACATCCGCGGCGTGACCAAACGTTTCGGTGAAAACACCGTGCTGGCGGGCGTGGATCTCGCCGTGCCGCGCGGCACGGTGGTCACCGTTTTGGGCAAGAGCGGAACCGGTAAATCGGTTTTCCTCAAATGCCTGGCCGGCATCGTGTGGCCCGACGAAGGCGAGATCCGCTTCGACGGCCAAGCGCTCAACGCCGCCAATGCCCTTGCCCGCGCCGAGTTTCGCCGCCGCTGCAGTTACCTCTTTCAGGGCAACGCTCTGCTCGATTCGCTCACCGTGCTGGAGAACGTCGCCCTCCCGCTCGAGCAGACCACCCAGATCCCGAATCGCGAAATCCGCCGCCGCGCGATGGAGGCCCTGCACCAGCTCGATCTGACCAAACACCGCGCCCGCTACCCCAGCCAGCTTTCCGGCGGCATGCAGAAACGTCTGGCTCTGGCGCGGGCCATCGTGACTCGGCCGGAATTGGTGCTCTTTGACGAACCGACCGCCGGACTCGACCCGATCCGCCGCAACCACGTGTTCGAGATGATCGTCAAATACCAGCGCCAGTTCGGGTTCACCGCCGTGCTCGTCACGCACGACCTACCCGAGGCGCTGGTGGCGAGCGACCAGGTGGCGCTGCTCGACGGCGGGCGTATGCAATTTCAGGGCACCCCGGAAGCCTTTAACCTCTCGGAAAACCCCATGGTACGCGCCTTTCGGGACAGCGCTGACACCCTGCGGGACACGCTCGCGGCCCTGCGCCGTGGCGAAACCATCACCTCGGAAGACGATTTATGAAACAGTCCAGACTGGAACTGATTGTGGGAGTGTTCGTGTTATTCGGCCTGACGGCTGTCGCCTACGTGGCGTTGCGCATCGGCGCGGGCGCGTTGGTCGGTGGCGGCACCTACGAGCTGCAGGCGCGTTTCACCAACTCCGGCGGGCTCAACCCCGGCAGCAACGTCATCATCGCGGGCGTGACCATCGGGCGAATCAAAGCAATTGAGCTTAACCCGAAGGACTTTAGCGCCGTAGTTACCTTCAACGTGCGCAAGGCGATCAAACTTCCCACCGACTCCATCGCCTCGATCAAGACCACGGGGTTAATTGGCGACAAATTCCTGGCGCTCGCCCCGGGTGGTGACAGCGAGTTCCTTACTCCTGGCAGCCTCATTACGGATACCGAATCCACCGTGGATTTGGAGTCGCTCATCAGCCGCTTCGCCTTTGGCAGCACCACCGCTAAACCTAAACCCGCCGAAACCAAATGAACCTGCGCCTGCTCAAAGTTGCCTTTTTTACGGCTGTGTTGTCCGCCCTGCGTTTGCCGGCCGTCGAGTGCGCGGCGGACAGCCATGAGATGCTGAAGGGGGCGGTTAACGAGGTTTTGGCCATCGCCTATGATGGTGCGGCTGTGAGCACGCCGCTTTCGCTGCGGGTGCGTCCGGTGCTGGAGAAGTATTTCAACTTTGAGGTCATCACTCGCAAGGCTATCGGGCCCGGCTGGTCGCAGTTCACGCCCGAGCAGCAGGCCAGTGCGGTCACCCTGTTCACCGAGGTGGTGATCCGCAATTACGCCGATCGCTTCGAGGCCGGCGACCGCCCCGGGATCACTTATTCGGCTGAAGTGGTGCCCGATCCGAAGCGCCCCGGCGTGCGCGACGTGCCCACCACCATTGATTACGCCGGCAAGAAATACAGTGTCGTTTACCGCGTGGAAAAAGGCGCCGAGTGCTGGCGCATCGTCGACGTGAAGATCGAGGGCGTGAGTATGATCGCCAACTGGCGCGCCCAGCTGAATCCGCTGTTCCAGCGCGGCGGCGCCCCCGAAGTGCTCGCGTCCCTGAAACAAAATTTGACCAACTCCGTCGCCAAATGAACACCCGCATCCCGCTCCTGTTGACCGTTTCGCTGCTCGTCGCAGCTACCGCCCCGTTCGCACGCGCACAGAAGACGCCTGCCTCGCCGGATCCGGCGGTGGTTGAGGAGATGGACGAGTATGCGAGCGTGCCGATCTCCGATCCGCTCGAACGCATGAACCGGGCGATTTTCAAGTTCAACGATGGGCTCTACACCTACGCGTTACGCCCCATTTCCAAGGGCTACGTGGCGGTCGTGCCCAAAGCGGGTCGCGACGGGATCGAGAACTTTTTCAACAACCTGTTGTACCCGGTGCGCGTGGTGAATTGCACCCTGCAGGGTAAGTTCAGCCGCGCGGGCTTGGAGACCGGCAAATTCGCGGTCAACACGGTGGCGGGTTTGGGCGGGTTCATTCGCATTTCCGACGACGTTCCGGCGCTTGCCTCGATTCCGCGTGAAGACACCGGCCAGACCCTCGGCGTGTGGCGCATCGGCCCGGGCCCGTATTTGGTGCTGCCGTTGTTCGGACCCGGCACCGTGCGCGATACGGTGGGCCTGTTCGGGGACCGTTACCTTTCCCCGCTCAATTGGGACATCCAGCAGAATGTCGAGTGGTACAACTGGAAGGTGCGAACCGGAGTGGACGTGGTCAATGGGGTGCAGCGCCTGCCCGGCACGTTCAAGACCCTAGACGCCGTGCGCAAAGACGCGCTCGATCCCTACATCGCGGTGCGTAGCTCCTACGTCCAGTACCGCGAAGCCGCGGTTAACCAGTAACCCTGCGGGGCTGCGGTTAACGTTAACCTCCGCTTTATCGTTGTGCGTATCAGTGGCGGAGCGGCGCGCGGCGTCACCTTGCAGGTTCCCAAAGGCGACCTGACGCGCCCGGCCACCGACGGGATGCGCCAGGCGGTGTTTTCCAGTTTGGCGGCGCGGTTGCCCGAGGCGCGTTTTGTTGACCTGTTTGCCGGCAGCGGCGCTTACGGTCTGGAGGCGTTCAGTCGCGGGGCGCTTGGCGGTGTGTTTGTGGAGAAAAACCCCAAGGCGGCCGATTGCATCCGCAAAAACATCGCGGCGGTCGCCAAAAGCGCGGGGCGGCCGGAAGTGGGCTTAAGCCTGCGGGCGGCGGACGTTTTGACCTGGGCGCCAGCAGCGGGCGAGGCGCCTGATCTGGTGTTCATTGACCCACCCTACGAAGTGATCGCGGAGGTGGGGCTGGTGTTGTTTGCGCGCATGGCCGAGTGGTGGCCGGTGACGGCTGACCCGGTGGTGGTGTTTGAGATGCCGGGCGAAGTCACTTTGGAGCCGCCGGGCTGGACGTGTGTGAAGCGCCTCGGCAAAGGCGCACGCCAGCCGACCACGGCGTTTTTCCGCCGAGTTGGCGGTTAACAAGAGGCGGGCGTGGCCGTAAAAAAAGCGCAGGCATTCCAGTTTGCTCCGAGCGAATGGCGTTCACGTTGAGCATAACGGAATCGCATAGAGGTGAACGTGGAATCTTACGGTTAAACACCCTGAGCAGCGGTGTTAACGAACAAGGATAAAGTTTGGATCGGCGATAAGCCGATTAAGCACATGGATCATTTTGCGCATGACCGCGACGCGTGCCACAGCTGCAGGCTTTCCCTTTTCGCGTAAGCGACGGTAAAACTCGCCGAGGATGCGGTTGTAACGGGTGGCTGCGACCGAGGCCATGTAAAGGACGTTGCGAACAACTGAGCGGCCACCGCGCACATGGCGCGGTTGATGACTCTTGGCGCTATCACGAGCGAAGGGGGCGACGCCGATCAGCGCAGCCGCAGCCTTGTCCTTAATTGAGCCAAGTTCGGGTACATAGGCCAGCAAGGTTGCCGCAAGCACAGGGCCAACGCCCTTGAGTAAGCGCAAACGCTCCTCCTTACCGCGCAGATTGTCGTCATGGTCAATGTGCTCGCGGATGAGTCGGTCAACTTCGGCGAGTTTTTCATTGAGGAAGCGCTCCTGCGTTTCCAGCAGTGAACGCAGCAGTTTTCCGGCTAGTTCCAGGCGGTTGCGTACCGCCACCAACTGGTCACTCACCTGCCGCCGATAATCCAGCAGCTCGCGCAAGGTGACGGCGGCCTCATCCATTGGCATATGTAGGCGCGGTTTAACATTTTCACCGAAGCGTTTAAGCAACAAGGCATCAAGGCGGTCGGTTTTCGCCAGCAGTCCTTCGGCATGGGCAAAGGCACGCACGCGGCCCGGATTAACGACGCAGACCTCCAGTTTGGCTGAAAGCAGCGCACCAACGCAGGCGCGTTCATAGCCCCCGGTGGCTTCGAGAACCACACGAACGGGCGGAGTTATTTTGCTGAGAATAGAGGTCAGCTTACGCAGCCCCTCTTCGTTGTTGGAAACGTGGTCACAGCGTTTGCCGTCCACGGTGTAATCAAGCCGGTCTTTGGCAACATCCAGACCGACGTAAGTGGCTTCGTTTGTGGTGGGGGTGGTTGGCTCCATCTTGCAATGCGAGTTCAAGACTCAGTCAGCGGTTCGAGTTTAACCAGGTCTGGCGGCGGAGCCCATTGCTCAGGGTGGAGGTCTAGCCTCGGCTCACAAATCGGCTTCTCGCCGCCAGTGTCTCGCCAGCTGGCCGGCCAGCGCGACATCCCGGTGGGCACAACTACGACTTCTACAGTCAAGCAGTGTTCCCGCCAAAGGCGGCTTCCTCCGACGAGCTTAATCGCCCATTCTCGGAAGCCGCCTTTGGCTCTACCCTTCTTCGTTTTCACGGTGTTGGACATACAAGCTCACACTCAAGGCCACTAGGAGGGATGAGCTCCGGGCGCGTGAATTCATTATTAGCCCGGCTCGCCAAGTTACGGCGGCAGGCCCCGCGCATCCCCGTTCCAGCCACCCTTTTGATTACCTCGCCCCGGGTCATTTCATGCCGGTTCACCTCTTGACGTGCCCTGCGATAAATACAATGTACTCACATGAAAACCAAGGTGGTAAAGAGCGGAAATTCTCAGG
>JBILJE010000174.1:0-6850 GCA_044377395.1 Rariglobus sp.
ACCCTGCCTGGGCTTAACCAGATGCAGATGAACCGCCAAATCGGGCTGACCTTCGCACGTTCCTTGCGCTGCTACCTGCGCATGGACCCCGACATCATCCTCGTCGGCGAAATCCGGGACGAAGAAACTGCCCAAATCGCCGTCGAAGCCGCGCTCACCGGTCACTTGCTCGTATCGACCCTGCACACCAACGACGCGCCCTCAACGATCTCCCGCATCGGCGAGATGGGGGTTGAGCCGTTCAACATCTCCGCCTCGTTGGTCTGCGTGTGCGCTCAGCGCCTCCTGCGCCGCATCTGCAAAAACTGTAAAATGCCCTACGAGCCCGAGGGCCGTGAAAAGAAAATCATTGAAGAAGCCATTGGCTGGAGTGGGCCCATTTTCAAGGCCAACGCCCATGGTTGTGCTGTGTGTAACGGTTCCGGCTACAAGGGCCGCGTCGGTATCCACGAATTGATGATCAACAACGAGGAGCTGACCAATGCGATCAACAAGGAGGTCGAGGTCGCCGAGCTCAAACGCATCGCGATGCGCACCGGTATGAAGACGCTTCACCAAGATTCGATGCTCAAAGTCAAGATGGGCCTCACCACGATCGAGGAAGCTCTGAGCAACGTCCCGCCTGATCTGATCAAGTAAGTCCCCTGCCCTTCTCGCCCGAGCGTATTACGGGCCGAAAATGCTGATACCTAAGTTCGCGTCCGAATCCATGTAAAAGCCCCTTGCGCCCGCGCCCGTCGCGCCTTCACTCGCACCTTTCTCATGGCTTACGACTGGCTCAAAGGTGTTGCAGATGAATACGACGTGATCGTCATTGGCTCCGGCCTTGGCGGCATGACCGGCGCCAACGTGCTGGCCAAGGCCGGCCACAAGGTTCTCCTGCTCGAGCATCACTACCAGTTCGGCGGTCTCGCCACCTGGTTCACCCGCAAGGGAGGACACATTTTTGACATCTCTCTGCACGGCTTTCCAAGCGGCATGATCAAGAGCTGCAAACGTTATTGGACAAAGGAGATCGCCGACTCGATTCACCAGTTAAAGGACGTTCGTTTCGTTAATCCGCAGATGGACGTGTGGACCACGTTTACGCGCGAAGATTACACCCGGGTTTTGGTCGAGCAATTCAAGCTGGCCCCGGCCGCCGTCGAGGCGTTTTACGATCACCTGCGGGCGATGAACTATTACGACAACAATCCCGAGACCACGGGGGAGATGTTTAACCGTTTTTTCCCAGGTCGGCCCGACGTGCATCGCCTGTTAATGGAGCCGATTTCCTACGCCAACGGCTCCAATTTTGACGATCCTGCGATCACCTTCGGCATCGTGTTTTCCAACTTCATGGGTTCGGGCGTATTCACCTTTCAAGGCGGCTCCGACGTGCTCATCGAGAAAATGGCGGTCGAGCTACGTAAAAATGGTGTCGAGTTACGCAAAAAGGTTCTGGTTGAAAAGATCTTGGTTGAAGACCGCGACGGCCGAAAAGTTGCCTGTGGCATCGTGGCCAAAAACGGCCGCGTGATCCGCGCCAAGGCGGTGTTGTCCAACGCCAATATTCATAACACGATTTTCCGTCTGGCCGGGTCAGAAAACTTCCCTGCCGACTTTGTCGAACAAGCCAAGGCCGTGCGCATCAACACCAGCTCGTGCCAAGTTTATCTGGGCATTCGCAAGGGCGAGACGATCCCCAACATTGGCGACCTTGTTTTCACCTCCGAGGCCCCCGCGTACAGCAACGAGGAGCTCACGGATTTGAACACCACCAGCCGCACATTTTCGGTGTATTACCCCGAAACACGTCCGGGCACCGACCGCTACACGGTGGTGGCATCACTCAACGGACGTTACCCCGACTGGAACAACCTGTCGGAGGAGGATTACGAAAAGAACAAGGCGCGCATGATCGAGGAGAGCATCGTGGCGTTGGAGAAATACATCCCCGATGTGCGCGCCAAGATAGACTGGAAGGAGGCCGCAACCCCGCGGACCATCGAGCGCTACACCACGCACACCTTGGGCACCTCCTTCGGCACCAAGTTCGAAGGTCTGCCCGTTTCGATGAACTTATCCGATAAACTGCCCGGCCTTTTCCATGCCGGCAGCGTGGGCATCATTATGTCGGGCTGGCTGGGGACGATTAACTACGGGGTGATCACCTCGAACAAGATCGACAAGTATCTCTTCGCCTTGAAGCAGGCCTCCGCCGGAGTTGGTGCGAATCAGCGATTAAATTAAGGCTTTCGTCATCCTTGAGCTCACGCTCAAGGCCACACCTTCGTGTACACACTCTGTGCACACGCTCCATGTACATACTCTTGGCGCACTATTGGCGCACACACTCCTCGTGGCCTTGAGCGTGAGCTCAGGGTGTTTACCCAATGGCGGCCGCTCCCCCATGAACTAGGTTAATTTCCCTCAGCGTCGTTGCGGCATCCGCCTCAATGAGGGATGCCAAACCGATGAGCGGCGACGTGTTCGGCTTCTTGGGTAACCACTCGCAGGCTCACCCCGTGAGCTTCAGCGGCTTTGCGACAGTCTTCGAACTCTGGGGTCGCACGCACGCCACCGTCGGGCAACTGGGCTACCTTCACGTTGATTGGACCGTAGGCGGTGTTCACCGTCTCCATGTGTCGGTGCAGGGCGTCGCGACGGGTATCCGTGCGGCGGATGCCTAAGGTGGACGTTTCCTTGAAAATAATCCCCGCCAGCCGGTCGGCGTCCTCAACCCGGGTCAGCACGGTGAAAACGTGGGCGGGCCGGTTTTTCTTCATCTGCGCGGGTTGGGTGACAACGTCGAGCGCGCCCGCCGCCATCAGGCGTTCGACGGTGTGGCCGAGGGCTTCGCCCCGGTCGTTGTCGAGGTGGGTTTCCAACACCGTGATCGTTTCGCTCAGCCATGGCCCCGTGGAGCTGGTTTCGCCGACCATTAACCGGACGACGTTGGGGATGACCAAATCGCGGGTACCGGCACCGTAGCCGACGCTGGTTAATGTCATCGCCGGCAGCGTTCCCCAGGCATCAGCCAACTCCACCAACAGCGCTGCACCGGTCGGCGTGACCAACTCTTTTTCAATGGGCGAACCGTAGACCGGAACGCCCTTGAGCAGCCCGAGTGTAGCCGGTGCGGGCAACGGGATCTGGCCGTGCGCTCCTTTGATAAACCCGCGCCCCATCGGCAGCGCGGACACCACGATGCGTTCCAGCCCGAGGCACTCAACGCCCGCGAGCACTCCGACCACGTCAATAATCGCATCCACCCCGCCGACTTCGTGCAAATGAACCGTGTCGACCGACTGGCCGTGGATACCTGCTTCGACTTCGCAAATCTGGGTGAACACCCGCAGTGCGCGTTCCTTCACCTTTTCAGATACGCCTGATTTTTCCACGATGGAGCGGATGTCACGCAGGTGGCGTTCGGGGGCGTTGTCGTGAGCATGAACGTCGACCTTGGTGGCGCCGAAGCCGTTTTTTGAAACCTTGGAAACGTGCAGGTGGAAGTCGTCCAAGTGGAGTTTGGCCAGCTCCGCTTCAATCGTTGCGACAGGCAGGCCGGCGTCGACGAGTGCGCCAAGCAACATGTCGCCGCTGGCTCCACCAATGCAGTCAAAATAGGCGATTTTCATGGATGGGAAACTGTGGTTTTTAAAATGCGGTGAGCGGCCAGGGCAGCGCCGAAACCGTTGTCGATGTTCACCACCGTCAGTCCGGAGGCGCAGGAATTGAGCATACCGAGGAGGGCTGCCAAGCCTTCGAATGCCGCGCCGTAACCCACACTGGTCGGCACCGCGATCACCGGGGCGGCGACCAAACCTCCGACCACGCTTGGTAAGGCTCCTTCCATGCCGGCAACGACGATCACCACCCCTGCCGTGCGGATTTCATCGATACGGGCGTGCAGGCGGTGGATTCCGGCCACGCCAATGTCGTGGAAGCGGGTGACACGGTGGCCGAGAAAAGCGAGGGTGGCCGCCGCTTCACCCGCAACCGGCAGATCGGAGGTGCCGGCGCATACCAAGGCAACACCACGGCCAGCCGCTACTGGGAGCAGGCCGAGCGAAATTGTCCGGCTCAGCGGATCGTAGTTAGCCTCGGGCAAAGCGGCGAGCACCTCGGGCGCGCGCTCGGCAGGCAAGCGGGTGCCGAACGCGTTGCCGTGAGCCAGTGCCAGAGCACGCAGGTTATCGCTGATCTGGATGGCGGTCTTTCCTTGGCAATAGACAACTTCGGGAAAGCCCTGCCGGGCCAGACGGTCCGGGTCGAGGGTGCTGTGGGGTTCGGCGGACATACGCTGAAAGACGATTTAAGTTTGGGGTTTTACGGTGATGACCTCGTTCATGCTGCCAGAACGGAAGCCTTCAAGATCGAGCGAAACGTAATCGAATCCGGCGTTTTTAATCGCAGCGACCACCGCCGTGCGTTGCGCGAGCACGGCGTCCAGTTGCGCCGGCTCGATTTCCAGTCGGGCCACCGTGCCATGGTCGCGGACCCGGCATTGGCGAAATCCAAGGAGTTTAAGCGCGGACTCGGCGCGGTCGATGCGGGTAAGTTTTTCCACGGTGACCGGTGATCCGTAGGGGACACGCGAAGACAGGCAGGCGGCGGCGGGTTTGTCCCACACCGCCAGTCCAAGTTCGCGGGCCCAGTCACGTATTTCCTGCTTGGTCATGCCGGCTTCGGCCAAAGGACTGCGTACGCCGCGCTCGCGGGCGGCGCGACGACCTGGGCGGAAGTCACCGGTATCATCGGCGTTGGTGCCGTCGATCACCACCGCGATGCCCTCGCGTTGGGCGAGGTCGGCAAAAGTGCTGTAGGCAGTGTCCTTGCAATGAAAACAGCGGTCGGGGGCGTTGGCTGCGTAGGCGGGGTTGTCGATTTCGTTGGTCGCAACCTCAATGTGGCGGATACCGGCAGCGCGGGCGGCGGCACGGGCGTCGTCGAGTTCACCGCTGGCCAGACTCGGGGAAACAGCGGTGGCGGCTACGGCCTTGTCACCAAGGGTTTGCGCGGCGACGGCCGCTAGCAGAACGCTATCGACCCCGCCGGAACAGGCGACCAGCACGCTGCCACAGGCACGAATCAACTCCACGACGTGGGCGCGGCGTTCAGGGGTAGGTAAAGGTGGAGTCATCGGCGGTGGATGCGTGAAAACCCCAAAAGCTGAAATCGGGCGCACGGCAGCGCAAGTTTCCCGTGTGAGAACATTCGCCGCTCGTCGTGGGCTAGGTGGAGTCGACGTCCACATTCGTGCGGCGAGTAACCCAGGGGTGAATACCCGACGGTCGAAGCCGGAGGGGGTTTCCCCATTGATTAAATTCACCTGCATCGTGGTTCGGGTAATAATCTGTAATAAGGGACTCGCCCCCTGCTATTTAAGACCGAGATTGCTGGTCTAGTTTCATTCGACTGCGGTTCCGCTGCCGTGAATTCCGTCGCCGCTGGTGGATCATCTTTCGTTGCAGATTGCGAAGCGCCGTTGCCTGTGCTCACTAGGCCTATCCCACCATGCCCGATTTGGATTTTAACGAGATTGTAAGCCTCATTTGCAAAGAGGACGCCCGCTTCGACCGAAAGGCGTATAGCTTTATCCGTGAAGGACTTGATTTCGCGGTGAAGGACTTAAAAAAACGCGAAGCCGAGCGCTCGCGGCAGTCGCTGCATGTTTCCGGCGCCGAGTTGCTTGTGGGCATCCGCACCTTCGCGCTTGAACAGTACGGCCCCCTGGCGATCACGGTGCTCAACTCCTGGGGCATTACCCGTTGCATGGATTTTGGTGAATTGGTGTTTAACCTTATCGAATACAACGTTTTCAGTAAGACTGATAACGACCGCCGTGAGGACTTTACTGAGGTCTATACCTTTGAGGATGCCTTCGTGAAGCCGTTCCTGCCGCAAAATCCGCGCCGGGATGGTTCGGTCTCGCTCCCCCCGCTTTCCTCCACTTGAGGAGGTGAGTCGGTCTTCCGCTTCAACCGGAGCGAACTGATGCCGTAACCACGGTTTTCGCCCCACCACTTCGTTTTTTTTATTCATGCCCAAATCCATCCCGTCGTTTGCCGCTGATCTTCGTTTGCTTGAAGCGTTTTGGAAACAACCGCCCGAGCGCACCGTCTTGGCCAACGGCCTCACGTTACTCATCCAGCGCGACACCTCCGCCCCCGTCGCCTCCGTCCAGGTATGGGTGAAAACCGGCAGTATCCACGAGGGCGGCTTGATGGGCGCGGGGCTTTCTCACTACTTAGAACACCTCCTTTTCAAGGGCACCGAGCGCCGCGCCGGCCGCGAGATTTCCGTCACCGTCCAGGAACACGGCGGCAATATCAACGCCTACACCACGTTTGACCGCACCGTTTATTACATCGATCTGCCGTCCAACCACGTCGGGGTCGCCATTGATGTGCTCGCCGACGCCGTGCTGCATTCCACGCTGCCCGCCGACGAGGTGACGCGCGAAAAGGACGTGATCCTGCGCGAGATCGCCATGGGCAACGATGACCCCGACCACCGTCTGGGCGAGGCCCTGTTCGACACCGCTTTCCGCCAGCACCCGTATCGGTACCCGGTTATCGGCTACCGCGACGTGTTCACCGCCGTGACGCGCGAGGACCTGCTCGCGTACTACCGCGCTCGTTACGTGCCCAACAACCTCGTGGTGGTCGTCGCCGGCGATGTCGATCCGGTGGAGGTGCGCGCGTTGGTCGAGACCCACTTTGGCGTGGCCCCTCGGGTGAAACTCGCGCCGGTGCTGGTGCTCTCCGAGCCCGCGCAACTCGCCCCGCGCGCCCTGCACCGGCAGGAGGATGTCGAGCTGACCCGCGCCGGCCTTTCGTGGCAGATTCCCGGGCTCACCCATGCC
>JBILJE010000175.1:0-6845 GCA_044377395.1 Rariglobus sp.
GCCCGAGCACTTTCGCCACTGGACGCCGCTGCCCACCGCGCTGGGTTCCACCCATTACGAAATCGCCACGCTTCTGGGCACGCTGCCGGATGCGGACGTATTTCGCGCCGTGACCGAGCCCGATGCGTTTTCGCACGAAGAGCCGAGCTACGTCACCTGGACCCCGCAAATCCACCAAGCCCCCGCGCCACGCCCGGCTTCATTTTAACATGTCCACTGCTTCCCGTTTACCGCTGCGTTGCTGGGCCGAGATCGATCTAGCCGTGCTGGAGCGCAACCTGCGCCTGATCCGCGCCTCCCTGCCCGACCACATGCGTTATGTGGCGGTGATCAAGGCCGACGCCTACGGCCACGGCCTGCCGCAAACCGCCGCCCGCCTCATGCACGCGGGTGCCGACCTGTTTGCCGTGGCCAACTTAGCTGAAGCCGCCGCCCTGCGCGAAATCGGCCCCGGCTGGCCCGTGCTTCTGCTCAGCCCACTGCTGCCTGAAGAAGACCGCCACGTGCTCGATTACGATGTCGCCGTCACCATTTCCTCGGAGGCCGAAGTCACCCGGCTCGACAACGCCGCCCGCGCCGCCGGGCGCACCTTAACCGTCCACCTTAAAATAGACACCGGCATGGGCCGCCTCGGCGTGTGGTACGAGCAAGCCCCGGCGCTGTATCTAAAAATCCGTGAAGCCACGCACCTGCGTTTGGCTGGCGTTTTTACTCATTTCTCCAGTTCCGATGATGACGCGATCTTCACCGCCGAGCAGCGCCGCCGCTTCCTTAACGCACTTCAAGCGTGCCCTGACATCGACCTCCGATCGCTGCTGATCCACGCCGACAACAGTGCCGGACTGGAAACGATCGAGGTCGCCGGCCCCTTCAACGCCGTGCGCGTGGGGCTTCTCCAATTTGGCATCATTCCCCACGCCGGCTCGCTTCTCGCGCAAGTCCAGGCCGAACCCGTATTCAGTTTCCACACCCGCGTCGCCTTGGTGAAACAACTCCCGGCCGGCACCGCCGTCAGTTATGGACGCACGCACGAGCTTAAACGTGAGACGACCGTCGCGATCCTCGCCGCCGGCTACGGCGACGGCGTGCCCCGCGCCGCGAGCAATCGGGGCCACGTGCTCATTCGCGGAAAACGCTGCCCGATTCTCGGCCGCGTCACCATGGACCAGACCATCGTCGACGTGACCGATGTACCCGGTGTCGAAACCGGCGACCCGGTCGTTTTGGTGGGCCGCCAACAGGGTGAGCAGATCGGCCTGACCGAGTTCAGCCGTTGGGCGGACACGATCCCCTGGGAAACACTCACCTCGGTGACCAAACGCGTCCCCCGCCTCTACCGCACCTCGCTCGGGCTTTGATTCCAGCCGTTCGCATAACAGCCAAGTCATCCCCTCGCCCACCTCGACATGCAACCCTTCACCGCCACCCCCGCCGAATCGGTCCGCTCGCTCGGCGAACTCGGGTTGATCGCGGCGATTCGTCGCTGGATGGGAACCGCCTCGCCGCCTGAGCCCTTCGGGATTGGTGACGACTGCGCGGTGCTACCGGCCTCACGTCACCGCCAATTGGTGACAGTCGATCCGGTCGTTTACGGCGAACATTTTGACAACTCCATTCCGCCGCGCGCCGTCGCCGCCAAGCTGCTCAAACGCAACCTGAGCGACATCGCCGCCATGGGTGGCCGCCCCCGCGCCGCCGTCATCGCGCTCGCCCTCGATGAAACCGTGAGCACGCGCTGGCTGGAGCAATTTTATCGAGGGCTCGCCGCCACCGCCCGCACCTACGCGGTGACGATCGTGGGCGGTGACATTACCCGGCAAAAAGGCGGACTCGCCGCCACCCTCACGCTGATCGGCGAGGTCAACGGCCCGCGTTTCCTCACCCGAAAAGGCGCGAAAACCGGCGACTGGATTTTCGTTACCGGCACACTCGGCGGCAGCATCCTCGGCCACCACCACCGCTTCACGCCCCGTCTGGCCGAAGGCGCGTGGCTGGCAGGACGCCCGGAAGTCCGTTCGCTCATGGATGTGAGCGACGGGCTGGCCAAAGACCTGCCGGCCCTCGCGCCCATGGGTGGGACGCCCTCGTTGTGCCCACCCGCAATTCCTATCAGCGCTGCGGCTCGAACCCTCGCGCGACGCGACGGACGCACGGCCTTGGCGCACGCATTGAGCGACGGCGAAGACTTTGAATTGCTCTTCACCGTCGCGGCCCGTGCCGATCGCGCGGCACTCGAAACGGCGTGGCGCAAAAAATTCCGCACGCGCCTGACCTGTATCGGGCGCTTCACCCGAACCCTCGAAGCGGGCGCACTGCCGCTCGAAGAATTTAAAGGCTATGAACATCTTCGCTAAACTTCGCGCAGGCGTTGTGACCACTTCCTCCGAGGAAAGCCACGCATTGGCGCGGGAGTTGGCAGCTGCACTACCGCCCGACTCCACCCTGGCGCTGCACGGCGATCTAGGCGTGGGCAAAACCACCTTTGTCCAAGGCCTAGCTCGTGGCCTAGGTGTGACCGCACCGGTGACCAGCCCGACATTTAACATTTTCACGCTCTACCGCGGCGAATCGCGCACGCTGGTACACATGGACGCTTACCGCCTTGAAAACGACCGGCAAATCGACGCGTTAATGCTGGAGGATTTTTTGGTGAGCCCTTGGTGTTTGGCGGTGGAGTGGCCGGAAAAAATCGCCGGCTGGATCCCGGCCAACGCGCTGCACCTCGACCTCGGCATCACCCCCGAACAGCACCACACGGTGCGGCTGCGGTGAGCTCCGCCTCACCGTCACACCTTGGCTAGGACGGCCAACCGCTACTGGGATCGGAAAGATGTAGGGTTGGACGTCTCTGCCAAGGGTTTGGGGAGCTTTGGCAATCCATCATCCGGTGCATTACCGTACGCATACACAAAAAATCCCGTCGGCGGCTGGCGCGCGGCGGGACGAATTGAAGCGGGTTTCCTTGCCGGACTTAGGCGACCGGCTTGAGCGTGGCGCAGAACTTGGCCAAGCGGCTCACGCCTTTGGCGATGATTTCATCGCTGGTGGCGTAGCTGAGGCGGAGGTAACCTTCAGCTCCGAAGGCACTGCCGGGCACCGCAGCAACCTTTTCTGTCTCCAAAAGGCGGGCACAGAAGTCGGCCGAACTCAGGCCGAAGCTGGAGATGTTGGGGAACAGATAAAACGCGCCTTCAGCGAGCAGGCACTTGATGCCGGGGATTTTGTTGAGCTCGGCGTGGAGGAACTTTCTACGGCGATCAAAGGCGACCAGCATGGTCTTGAGCGCGGCGTCGGTTTTGTCCTTTTCCTTGAGTGCGGCGACTGCGCCGTATTGGGCGAAGGTCGTGGCATTGGAGGTCATCTGGCTTTGCAGCTCAGCAATAGCTTTGGCGATGGGCGCGGGGGCCACCGTCGTGCCGAGACGCCAGCCGGTCATCGCGTAGGTTTTGGCAAAACCGGAGACGATGATGGTGCGGGCAAAGGCTTCGGGGCTGAACGTGGCGGGGCTGTAGTGCTTGGCGCCATCATAGGTGAGATGCTCGTAGATCTCATCCGACATGATGTAGAGGTTGTGCTTGAGCGCGACGGCGGTGAGCGCCTCCAGCTCGGGCTTGGTGTAAACGGCGCCGGTCGGGTTGGACGGCGAGTTGATGATGAGCAGTTTGGTCTTCGGGGTGATCGCCGCTTCCAGTTGCGCGGGCGTGAGTTTGAAGCCGGTGGTGTCGTCGGCGAGAACCAGCTTGGGCGTGGCACCGGCCAGTTTAACCATCTCTGGGTAACTCACCCAGAACGGGGCGGGAATGATCACCTCGTCGCCGGGCGAACAGACGGCCAAGATCGTGAGGTAGCAGGAGAATTTGCCGCCTGGGGAAACGATGAACTGGGAGGGGGCATACTTCAGGCCGTAGTCGGCGAGGTATTTGTCGGCGAGGGCCTGGCGCAGGGGCTCGATGCCGGGGGTGGGGGCATACTTGGTCTTGCCGGATTTGAGGGCGGCGATGCACGCGTCCTTGATGTGGTCAGGCGTGTCGAAGTCGGGCTCGCCGGCGGCAAAGCCGCAGACGTCCTCGCCGGCAGCGGCGAGTGCCTTGGCCTTGGCATCGACGGCAAGCGTCGGCGAAGGCGATACGTTAAGGGCCCAGGAAGAAAGCGGAGCAGGTGCTTGGCTCATGAATTAAAAAGGAGAGCAAAAAATGCGGACATAAGAAAGGCAAGCCCCGCGCAAGGCGGAAACTTGCCTAGAAGTCGGCGGTTATTTGACCGCTGACGAAGGCGTTTATTTGGCTTTTTTCTTGGGGGCGACGACCACTGCGCTCTTGGCGGGCAGCGTATCGATGGCCACGCGCAGGAGTTCGCCGACGCTGACCTTCTTTTTCTTAGCGGCTTTTACCAAGGTTGCCTTGGTTTGAGCGGGCAGGCGTACTGAAATCTGGCGGTGTTCGATCGCATCGGACTCGTAGAGGCTGATGTCGAACTGGCTGATCGCATGGCGAATGACCTCGCTGGTGCTCTTGAGGCCGAGCTTTTTGCGGTGGGTTTCGATCTTGTCGATTAACGAAAGAGGGAGATCAAACGTGAGCGGTGCCGGAGGCGGGGTGTTTTTTTTTGCCATGGAAGAGTGGTCTAGATGAGATCCCAATAGCAGGGAAAAGTTCGTTTTGACCAAGGCTAAACAGCCTCGGTGCTTCAATAAAAATTTAAACCAACGGGGGACAGAGACTCGGTGTGGAGGCGGGCGCTACGTTCGAGCAGGAGTCACTGCATGTTACTGCCCATTAGTACGGCCGCGATGAGGGCATAGGCCTGTGGCGGTGTTCCAACTACATGCCAGGCGCGCGTGGTAATCGATGTTTCGACTTCGCGGCCGTGGTGAATCAGCACGGTGCGCACGCCCGCTTCGGCGCCACCGAGTACGTCGGCATCAGCATCGCCGGAATAGATCGCTTCGTGGGGTTGCACGGCGAGACGTGAGAGTATCTCACGCAGGCCGCCCGGATGGGGTTTGTGCGTCGGTAAGTCATCGCCGCAGACCACGGTGGTGAAAAATCCGCTCAGATTGTGATCGGTCAAAAGGGACTCGGTCGTCCGTCGATCGCGGCCCGTCCAGATCGCCAAATGGAGCCCGCTGGTGTGTAGCATTTCCAGGAGGTTTCGCATGCCTTCAAAGGGCTGTACGAGAGACCCGTTTTCGAAGCCAAACGATTCCAGTCGGCGCATGGCTTCATCGGCTTTGTCCTTATCGCCGATGATATCCAAAAAGGTGCGTTCTGGCGGGCCGCCCAAACGCTGGAAAATCCCGGCCATATCCAGATCAGGGCGAAACGGCGCCAGCGCATGAGCGAAGGCCTGCATCACCAGCGGCATCGAGTCGAGCAAGGTGCCATCGAGGTCGAAAATGACCGCGCGAATGCCGCTCAAACGTTCAGGGGCGGGAGCGGTTGGTGTGCTCATTGTGAGAGTCGGTGGATGCGCTCGGCTGGTGGTGGTGTGATGGCGCTACCCAATGCGGCGGAATCAAACAGTGCACCGGAAAAATCGAGGCCGAGAGCCGCGCCGGTCACAACAAACTGGGTTTTGTTGCGCGTGGCCTCGTCGCGCAAATCAATGGTTTTTACCATCCACTGGTCGTCGACCTTTTTGAGGTCGAGCACCGTGATGGATTTAAGGACGCGTTCCTCGGTGCCGATTTGTTGCGCCTGCACCAACGCGCCGAATTGGGTATCCAAATAAACGCGGACTCCCGTGAGTTCGGGTTTGAGCGCAATGATGTCGGCGGGCGGGTAAACGAGAAACACGTGGGCGGGTCGGCCGCGAACTGGGGCGACCCCCTCGAAGACAAAATCATTCCAATAAAGGAAAGGCATCTGCAGGTCGACGGCGGTGAGATCGGTGCCTGCGAGCGGGGCGAACAAAGCAGAAGGATCCAGCGCGCCGGGTAGCGTGTTGGTGGCTGCGGTGCCAGAGACCCAGACGGAGCCAGTGGCGCCGTTTTGCACGAGCAGGCGACGAGCGGACGAGCCCTCGACGGCGGGTAATTCCACGCGTGAGACCGGGCCGATGTCATTACGGCTACCCCAGAGGCGACCGCCTTTGACGACGTGCGTCTCGCCGCGCCGAGGTAAAACGTGGAGTTCAAACTCCAGGAAGTAATCACCGGAGATTCCTTGTTGGCGGAAGTTTTCTAGGATTTTACGGCCCTCGGCTTGGTCAGGTTGGCCAAATTGCACGTAGCGAGCGGGAGGGCGGTAACGTTTCGATTGGCCCCATGATTCGAGAGGCGTCAGGGCGCTAAAAACAACAAGGCAGGCGAACAAAGTCGCCTGCCTTGAATGACTCGTCCGAAGGGACGCGAGGTACACGTGAATCAGTTTTTGGCGGCTTCGACCGGAACTACGCTCGGCAAGGCTACGCTGGGGGCGGCGGGAGCAGGCGCCGGGGCGGCGGCGGGCGCTGCTGGAACGGCGATGGTGGGCAGCAAGCCTTCGGTGGTCTTCGTGTGTTTGGCAGCGTAAATGTTGGCCAAATACAGACCGAAGGTGAGTACAAAGAACAGGATGGAGGCGTTGATGGTGAGCTTCGTTAAGACGTTGCCGGTATCAGCGCCGAAGGCTGCTTCAGTGGCACCGCCACCGAGTGCCGCACCCATGCCGCCGTCGGTCTTGGCTTTCTGCGCCAGCACTACGAGGACAAGGAACACGGAGACGAGAATGAGGACAGCCGTGAAAAGCCAAATGAGGATATTAACCATGATGGAAACGGTCAGAGAGCCAAAGCGCTGGGAGGTTGTCAATCGTCGGAAGTCATGAATCCCGCCAATGGGCTGGAATCAGGGCGGGAACCTAAAT
>JBILJE010000006.1:0-23897 GCA_044377395.1 Rariglobus sp.
TAGTAAACAAACGCTGTCTTTATCATTTCGCATTACCAATTCCGAAAATGGTTTTAATTCTGCCGAACGTTGTGTAGTTGTAAGAAAAGTCAGTTAGGTCGGCTTAAGACCGGCCTAACTGGAAAAAAGTGAACTTTTTGTAGATTAGGCGGACTACTATCGGGTGTGTGCTTTATCCCTTGATATGGTTCCAAGTGATGGCGTAAGGCGGATTTTGGCGGCTGCAGGTGCCCAAATCCCCGACCGCGATGCGTATTGGCTTGGCTTGCACATGCTTCGTTTTGTCAACTATGCCCGTATCCATTGCGAGCTTTTAGATCTGCCGATTTCTGTCGAGGCCTACCTTTCTTTTCTTCACCAGGGAAATCCGACCGATTGGCAGGTCGATCAGGTTAAATTGGCGTTACACCTTTTTTCACGGGGTACCGAGCGTTGGCAGTGGATTAAGGCCTCTAAACAAACTTCAGCCGCCGGGATGCCGGGTATTACACCAAATCCGCCCCCCCGTGCCCAGGATCCAGATTCGCCCCATCAACCGGCCTCAATTACCTCTTCGCCTAATCGGAACCTGGGTGCGGTTGATCCGTTATTGGAGAGTTTAGATTGGGATAATCCGCTCAAACCGCAGATCGCTTCTGGCACTCAAACACTTGAAAATCAGCCCATTAACCGTGAATGGATGTTGCGCTATCGCGTCAAGGCCAGCGGGGTCAACGCAGGTGTGATTTCAGCGCTCGGCGCCGTATCGCCAGCAGGACCACCGCCTGAAATGGATTCTTGGATTCAAGATACTAAACGGGCGCTGCGGCTTAACCACTACTCCATTCGCACCGAACAGTCTTATTTAGATCAAACGCGGCGCTTTTTATTGTTTACCGGCCCAGTCAGGGCGGAGGAGTTGGGCGAGGCGCATGTACAACGGTTTTTGGAGTACCTGGCGATACAGCGGATGGTTTCGGCAAGTACACAAAATCAGGCCTTTTCGGCATTATTGTTTTTCTTTAAGCGGGTATTAAAACGGCCTCTTATGGATATGGAGGAAACCGTGCGTGCGTCGAAAGGGAGGCGGCTTCCCGAGGTGCTGTCGCGCGACGAGGTGAAGCGTTTTTTGGCGCAAACCGAAGGGACGAGCGGGTTGATGCTGCGGTTGTTATATGGCGCGGGGTTGCGTCTAATGGAATGTATCCGATTGAGGGTTAAGGAAATGGATTTTGACCGGGGAGTTATTTTGGTGCGCGACGGAAAGGGGGGTAAAGATCGGGTGGTGATGCTACCAGGAGCTGTTCGTGCGGGTTTACAGCGACATCTTGAACGGTTGCGGGTTCTGTGGTTGCAGGATCAGGAGGCCAAACTGGATGGCGTGTGGCTTCCCGATGCGTTGGATGTTAAATATCCCAATGCGGGGAGGGAGTGGAGGTGGCAGTGGGTTTTTCCCGCCAAGGCGCTTTCAGTGGATCCGCGGTCGGGGCGAACAAGGCGGCACCATCTGAATGATAATACATTACATAAAGCAGTGAAGACCGCAGCACTGCAGGCGGGGATAACAAAATCGGTAAGCGCACATACTTTGAGGCATTCGTTCGCGACTCATCTGCTGGAATCGGGCACGGATATTCGCACCGTTCAGGAGTTGCTGGGTCATGCGAGTTTGGAAACCACGCAGATTTATACTCATGTTATGCAGAAGCCTGGGATGGGAGTGCAGAGTCCGCTGGACGGGGTGTGAGCGGGGATTAAGTCGGGGAGGGTTGCCCACGAAATACACGAAATGACGCGAAAAGTCGGTTTTTTGGCCCACGGAATACACGGAACACACGGAAGAAACGAGCTGTGGTGGCGTGGCCGACGATGGGCGGAGGGCGGATGGGTTGCCCACGAAATACACCAAATGACACGAAAAATCGGATTTTTGGCCCACGGAATACACGGATCACACGGAAGAATCGAGCGGTGGTGACGTGGCCGACGATGCGCGGAGGGAGGAGCGTTTGCCCACGAAATACACGAAATGACGCGAAAAGTCGGTTTTTTGGCCCACGAAATACACGGATCACACGGAAGAAACGAGCTGTGGTGGAGTGGCCGACGATGGGCGGAGGGCGGATGGGTTGCCCACGAAATACACCAAATGACACGAAAAATCGGATTTTTGGCCCACGGAATTCACTGAACACACGGAAGAAACGAGCTGTGGTGGAGTGGCCGACGATGCGCGGAGGGAGGAGAGTTTGCCCACGAAATACACGAAATAACACGAAAAGTCGGATTTTTTGGCCCACGGAATACACGGATCAGACGGAAGAATCGAGCGGTGGTGACGTGGCCTACGCTGGGCGGAGGGCGGATGGGTTGCCCTCGAAAGCGACAAAACGCATCGTATTGGTCGATTAACCCGTGAGGCGGCGGGGAAAAAATCGCCAAGGGGTCCAGTGGGGCTTTAGCGTATCAATTCACATGAATTCTCCTGATCCGCTCCACTCATTGCTCGCTTCGTGGAGCCATGAACCGGTGCCCGATTCCCATTTTAATGAGGCTGTTTGGGCGCGAATCCACGCCGGTGAGCAAACGCGAACACGCGCACCGATTTTTGTGTTTCCGTCGACGTTACGCTTGGCGGCAAGTGTCGCGCTGCTGCTGTCGATCGCGGGCGGCACAGGCTGGGCACATGTATTAAATACGACTCAATCGGCCGACCGAATGGCTTCGGCGTATGTGCGTAGTATCGATCCTGTCCAGATGGCGGCACACCCAGCGCATAGCCACGACGCACCCTGAATGCATGAAGCGGGTAATCTTATTTATCCTGTGCGCTGGGCTCGCTGCTGGAGCTGCGTTTATGATTACGCGCTGGGCAGGAGCCGAGCAGAGCATGCCTGTGGAGAAGCAATTAAAGTGGCTAAAGGGGGAATTCGCGCTGTCGGAGGTGCAGCTGGCCGCGATCCAAGTTTTGCATGAAAATTATGTGCCGGTGTGCCGGACGCATTGCGAAAAAATCCAGCATGCGAGGAAAGCGGTGGATTTAGCGGCCAAACGAGTGGAGGGGGGCGATGCAGAAAAAAGGGCGGCGGCGGTTGAGACGGCACAGGCGGAATTGAGGCGGGTCGAGGCGGTGTGCCGGGAGGCAACACGGGCGCATTTGCTGCGTGTGGCCGCCATCATGGAGCCTGCTCAGGGGAAGCGGTTTATCGCCTTGGTGTTGCCCAAATTGGGCGACCAAAATCGCGACGCGTCATGCGAGTTGAAATGACGATGAGAGACGCGGGCGTTGAGCGAAGTGACGAGGAGCTGGCCCGGGCGTTGAGCCGGGGGGAGGAGCGTGCGCTCGATACGTTGATGCTGCGCTGGCAGGTGCCGTTGCGGGCGTTTTTGTACCGGTACTTGCAGAACGAGGCAGATGCGTTCGATCTGGCGCAGGAGACGTTTGTACGGGTGTACCGGCACCGGGCTAACTACCAGAAGGGCAAGCGGTTTTCGACGTGGATGTTCCAAATCGCGCTGAACTTGGCGCGGGACCATGGGAGGCAAAAGACGCGGCGGCCGGTGGTGTCGATGGAGGAAGCGCCCGAGACGGCGAGTGAGGGGGATCCGCGGGCGTCGACGCTGGGAGAGGAGCGGGCACGGGCGGTGCGGGAGGCGATTGGGGAACTGCCGGAGTCGTTGCGGGAGGCGGTGTTGCTGTTTGAATATGAACACAAATCCCACGCGGAAATCGCCGTAATCGTGGGCGCAAGCGCCAAGGCTGTGGAAACGCGGTTACACCGTGCGCGCGAGCTGTTGCGCAAGGGGTTGCGGCGGTTTTTTAGCTGAGCGCGGGGCAATGGTGCGCGGAGTGGCCCGGCATTATCCTGAACCTCGAAGCTGATCATCGCGATCTGGCGCAACCTGCTGGGCACCTGACCGTTCATTCACCCACTCATACCATTTCGCGTTCCAAAAAATACAAACGAACCGTTTTAACCACTAATGACCACTCATTTTCACTAATAAAAACAAGGGATTCGCCGCTTCTGGATTAGTTTATCCTAGTGTCCATTAGTGGTTAAAAAACCGGTTGTTTTAAGGTTGGATGATCGGTCGCTACTGACGTGATTACGGCAGTGGTCGGGTTTTAATGCGTTTGAATGCAAAATGGTATCAGAAGAACGAGACTGCGCCCGCCTGAATTTCGCGCTTCCGTCCGCCACCGCTTCGCCATTTCCTTGCAGCCCAGTGAACGAAGTCTCTTTGCCTCCTTATACGTTGATCGACCAGCCCGGCCAATTGGCCCCACTTCTTGCCGCACTCGAGCACGTGGAGGAGTGCGCCCTCGATACCGAGGCGGACAACATGTACCATTACCGCACCCGCGTCTGCTTGCTGCAGTTCCTGGTGTCCGGGGAAATTTTCCTGGTCGACGCCCTCGCGCCCATCAATTTTGAGCCGCTCTGGACCGTTCTCGCCACCAAGCACATCCTCATCCACGGCAGCGATTTCGACCTGCGCCTGCTCGCCGATCTGTGCCAGTTCCGCCCGAAGAGCATCTTCGACACGATGCTCGCCGCGCAACTGCTCAACCGCCCGCGCATCGGCTTGGCCGCCCTTCTTGAACAACACTTCGGCCTGGCCCTCGATAAAGACGGCCAAAAGGCCAACTGGTCCAAACGCCCCCTCACCCGCGATCTGCTCGACTACGCCGCGCTCGACGTCTGGCACCTGCCCGCCCTGCGCGACATCCTCACCCAGGAACTCGCCCAACTCGACCGGCTCGATTGGCTCGACCAGCAGTGCCGCCGCCAGATCGAGTCCGGCCTGATCGGTTTCCCGCGCGACGACGACAACGATTGGCGCATCGGCCGCTCCGAGCGCCTGCGCGGCCGCGGGCTCGGCGTGCTCCACTCCGTCTGGCACTGGCGCGAACAATGGGCGCGCGAACTCGACGTGCCGCCCTTCAAAGTGTGCAACAGCGACATGCTGCTCAACATCGCCTACGCCGCCGAAGACGGAGACTCGGTCGAAGGCATTCTCGGCAAGGTTAACTTGGGAAAACGCCACGCACGGCTCTCCGCGAACCTCGCCAGCACCCTGCACCAAGGCATCGGCCGCGACCCGCAAACCCTGCCCCGCCGCCCCCGCTCCGACATCGCCCCGCTCACGCCGCGCGAAATCGCCCTGCAGGACCGCATCAAGGCGGACCGCGACCGCATTGCCGCCGGCATCGGCCTTGAGTCGACCCTGATCGCCAACCGCGCGCAACTGGCGCAAATCGCCCGCGATCCCGCCAAACTCGACGAAATCCTGCTACCATGGCAGGCCAATTTGTTACGCAGCGAACCCTCGCTGCAACCGGCCTAATCCGGCGCGCCAACGCATTGGTTAACTTGCCCCAATTCCTAGGCTTGCCAAACCGCTGAGCACCCCACAACTTGCCCGCCCACCCCTATGAAATCGAAGACCCTTCTTGTCCTCGCGATTTGCGCCGTTGTAGCCTCCCTGACTTCGGGATGCTCCACGCAAAAAACCCGCACCGGCCGTAACAACAGCTTCCTCGGAGGCCTGTTCGTCTACAACACCGGCAGCTACCAACCGGTCACGCCCAACACCATCGCACTTGACGGCACCCAGTTCCTAGGGCGCGTCAACCCCTCCGGCACCCAGGTGTCCGCGCTGTGGGGCACGGTTACCTTCCACGACTACTGAGCCCTGCTGGTCAGTCCAACCCTTCCCCGACCCCGCGTTTGGCCCTGCGCCACGCGGGGTTTTTCTTTGCCTCTGCCCGCCGATGCGTGAGGTTTTCCCGAACTCGTGCCTCCCGAAAACGCCAACATCGCCCGCCACCTCGCCCTCATGGCCGCTCGGCAACCCGCCGTCGCCGCCCTCAAGGTCCCGCGTGGGCGCACCCGAACTGGCGACATCGATTACCTCACACTCTCCTTCAGCGAGCTGGCCGCCGAAGTCGCCAGCTGGAAGGCCGACCTGACCACTCGTGGCGTGCGCCCCGCCGACCGCGTCCTGGTCATGGTGCGCCCCGGGCTGCCGCTGATCGCCGCAGCCTTCGCCTTATTTAGCCTCGGTGCGGTGCCCATCGTGATCGACCCCGGCATGGGCCTGAAAAGTTTCCTCGCCTGCGTCGTCCGCTCGCAACCGCGCGTGCTGCTGGGCATCCCGCTGGCGCGCGTCATCAGCCGGGTTTACCGCAAAACCTTCCGCAGCGTGCAAATCCGCGTGCCCGCCAGCGGCTCGGCGACCGCCCGTAAAAGTAGTGCCGGCGGCCAGTCTGCATCGGGGCAAAGTAGCGCAGACTTCCAGTCTGCATCGCTCGCAACCAGCAGGCTGGAAGCCTGCGCTACTCCAACCGGCAGGCTGGAAGCCTGCGCTACTCCAACCGGCAGACTGGAAGTCTGCGCGACACGGCAAAGCGATCTGTCCGCCATTCTGTTCACCTCGGGCTCCACCGGCGCGCCCAAGGGCGTGTGTTACACCCATGGCATGTTCGACGCCCAAGTGGAACTGATCCGCGCCACCTACGACATCCGCCCCGGCGAGATCGACCTGCCGCTGCTGCCGCTTTTTGCGCTGTTTAACCCCGCCCTCGGCATGACCACCGTGGTGCCCGAGATCGACCCCAGCCGCCCGGCCACCGTCGATCCGCGCAAAATTATCCAGGCCATCCGCCAGGAGGGCGTCACCAGCTCGTTCGGCTCGCCCACGCTGTGGCGCAAAATCGCCGTCCACTGCAAGAACCACCACGTCGAATTACCCACGCTGCGCCGCGTGCTTTGCGCCGGCGCACCCGTGCCGCCCGACCTCTGGGATTTGATGACCCCGGTGTTGACCCAGGGCACGTTGCACAGCCCGTACGGCGCGACCGAGGCGTTGCCCGTGAGCTCAATCAGCGCGCCCGAAGTCCACGGTGGCACGGCTGCGGCCACCGCACGCGGGGCGGGCACCTGTGTGGGCCACCCCTTGGCCGCCAACCAAGTTAAAATCATCGCTTTGACCGACGCGCCCCTTGCCACGCTGGCCGACACCCGCGAACTGCCCGCCGGCCAGATCGGTGAAATCATCGTACGCGGCCCGACTGTCACCCAGACCTACGACGGCCTGCCGGAGGCCACCGCCGCCGCGAAGATCGGAGTCGGCGGGGGCGGCCGCGGAATTCCCAATGACCAAAAACCAATTCCCAATGGGCAAAAGCCAAATCCTATGGGACAAATCCCAAATCACATGGGGCAAATCCCAAATGCCGACTGCGCGGCAGCAGCGATTAAATCCCAAATCCCAAATGCTGGTCCCGATGCCGGCGGAAATCCCAGCGGGCAAATCCCAAAGGCCAGCGGGCAAATCCCAAATAGCATGGGGCAAATCCCAATTCCCAATGGGCAAAATCCAAATCCCAACTACACGGGCTTCGATGCCACCGGTGCTGGCGCAGCCGCTGGGATTTGTGATTTGGAATTTGGGATTTGCGCCCCGGTCGCCGGGGTTTTGCCGGCGTCATCGGCGGTTGCCGACGACGCCGGCTGGCACCGGATGGGCGACCTCGGTTATCTGGATGCCGAAGGCCGCCTCTGGTTTTGCGGACGCAAAGCCGAACGGGTGGAGACTGTGGAAGGCCCGCTTTACACCGAGCAAATTGAGCCCCTATTCAACGCCCACACGAAGGTACGCCGCTGTGCGCTGATCGGGCTAGGTGAACGCGGTCGGCAGCGCGTTGCGCTGGTGGTTGAACCCGACGACTGGGCGCAAGCTGAGACCAGCAGTAAGTGCCGCCCCTTTGCCCGCGAACTGCGTGAGCTCGCCAAGACCCACACGCACACGGCGGGGATCAAGACCTTCTATTTTTTAAAAAAATTGCCGGTGGATGTGAGGCACAACGCCAAGATCCACCGCCTCTCCCTGGCCCGCTGGGCATTAACCGCCAAAGGCTACGAATCCGACCCCAAGCGCTGAGCCCTTCCAGTCCCCAATCGATGACCGCCCTCCCCCACCCCGACTCCCCCGCCCTCTCGCCCGAGCCAAAGTCTAACACAATGGGGTATACTTTTGTCCGGGAAACCGCGGCCGTGCTGGTCACCGGCGGCACCGGTTTTTTGGGGCGCCGACTGGTCGAACGCCTGCTGGCACAGGGCCGTTCGGTGGTCGTGCTCGGGCGCACTCCAGCCCCCGACTTGGAACAACGCGGAGTGCGCTTCGTGCGCGCCAGCCTCGATGACGCGGTGGCCGTCAGCGCTGCATGCCGGGGCATCGGCACGGTCTTTCACGTGGCAGCCAAGGTCGGTGTGTGGGGGCGCTACGACGATTTTTTCCGCGCCAACGTGCAGGGCACGCGAGCCCTGCTGGCCGGCTGCCGTGAACACGGGGTGAGGCGCTTCGTGCACACCAGCACCCCGAGCGTGGTCTTTAACGGCCAAAACCTCGCCGGTGCCGACGAGTCGCTGCCGCTCACCACCGCCTGCCCCAGCCCGTATCCATTAACCAAAGCCATCGCCGAGCGCGAGGTGCTGGCGGCCCACTCGGCCGAGTTAAGCACTGTCGCACTGCGTCCACACTTGATTTGGGGCGTGGGCGACCCGCATTTGGTGCCGCGCATCCTAGCGCGCGCACGTGCAGGCCGCCTACGCATCGTCGGCAACGGCCAAAACCGCATGGACATGGTCCATGTCGAAAACGCCGTCGACGCCCACCTCGCCGCCGAAGCCGCTCTCGCGCATGCTCACCGAGTCCGTGACACCGGGTTGGGGCAAATCGCAAAGGAGCACCACGCCATAGGTGACAAACGGGCGGCGGGGGGGCAGGCGTATTTTATTACCAACGACGAGCCCGTGGTGCTGTGGGACTGGATCAACGGCTTGCTCAGCGCGCTTGGCGAGCCGCCCATCACGCAGTGCGTTTCACTAGAGGCGGCATCGGCGGTGGGAGCGTTGTGCGAGGCGGCGTGGCGGGTCTTACCGCTAAAAGGCGAGCCGCCGATGACGCGCTTCATCGCCGCCGAGCTGGCTAAAGACCACTGGTTTTCCATCGCCGCCGCGCGACGCGATCTCGGTTATGCGCCGCGCATCAACATGGCCGCTGGCACCGCCGAACTGGTGCTCTCGCTGAGGTCGAAAACCCGCCTAACCGGTTAAGATAAAGGTGTCCAACGGAGTAGCGCCGAATGGAAACTTGCACTCTTCTTACGCTTACCCGCCCGATAAAAAAAATATTCACTTCGACTTACGCTCTAGGTGAAGTAAGTGCCCCCATTTTCCGCTGAAATGAAACGCCCGCGCCACACCGCCCGTCAGACGGCCGCCTTTTACCCGCCGCCTAGCCCCGCACCGGTGCGTCTTTCGCGTTGTCGGCTGCTGATCGTCATCGATAACCGCCCGATCAAGAACGCCGTGTGGGCCGACTTCCATGCCGCGCGCAAACGCGTCGAAAAGGCCGCCCGCGACCTCCACCGCCACGAACAAACCGACACCCCTGCTTTCAACTCGTGGCTACACGGGACATTCCCCCAACTCGTCACCGCCCTGCGTGAACTCAGCGCCGAAGTGGAGCGCAAAGGCCGCAACGTAGAACAGGCCCAATACGCCGCCGCCATGTCTGGCCGCTCGGTTAAAAAAGTCTGGCGCGAGCACCGCGAGTACGAGGCCGACCCCGAGGCCTACGAACGCGCCCACCCGCAGCCCGAACCGGCCGCCGACGACTCGCGGCACCAGCACGGCGACCCCACCCAACCCGACGAATCGGACGACGAGTTTGAGAATTTCTTCAAAGACCTTTTCGGTGATGAGGGTGACGACGGTGCCTCGCCATTCGGAGATCGGCGCCACTCGAATCGCGCACCGACTGACCAGAGTGAAGCCAAAGAACTTTATCGCCGGCTCGTGCAACACTTACACCCCGATCGCGGCGGCGAGTGGACCCCGGCGCGCGAACGGCTCTGGCACGAAGTCCAGCAAGCCTGGGCTGCCCGCGACACGGACTGGCTGGCTCGCTTGGAAATCGAATGGGAAACCGCCAACGACACGGTGAGCCCCGATTCCTCCATTGGGCGGCTGCGGCGAGCGATTACCGAACTGGATGCGGCCCGCCGCGACACCGAGCGCAAGCTGCGTGATTACCGCAAAATGCCCGCGTGGCGCTTCAGCCTGGCGGAAAACAAACGCCCGCAGTTGTTGCGCAACATAGAAGCCGGCCTGCGCGGTGACTACGAACAACTGAAGCGCCACCTCGCCTACCTCAACGAGACCATCGCCGCGTGGGAAGCGCCCGCCTCCACGCCGCACCGCCAGCGGCGCGGGCGGCGGTAGCGAGTAGGCAGGAACCTTCGATTTGTCGGATCGTAATCGTTCTCGGCTCCGCCTGCGCTTCCCACATCCGCCACAGCTTATTTATTGCCGCCGAAGAGTTTTTTCAGTCCCTCACCCGCAGCCTTGGCCGCGTTGGTGGCGGCATCACCACCCTTGCCTCCGCCCTTGAGCAAGGAATCGCCCACGGCCGTGGTGATTTCACCCAAAACATTCGTCAGCACCTTGGTCGCAATCTGATCAGGGGTGATGCCTCCCTCGGCGGTGCCGAGGTCGTTCAACGTGATCGGCGGCAGGGGCAACGTCAGCGCAGCACCCCCGACTCCGACGGTGACTTTGACGTTTTGCAGGCGGAATTTCTTCACCTCAAACTTGAGCGGTTTACCACCAGCGGGGACGGGCTGCTCGGCCGGAGTCGCCGGCGTTTCGCCGGTCATCCCACGGGTAAATTTATTAATATTTGCGAGCAGGTCTTTGATGTTGTCGCGAACGAAGTTGGTTTCGTAGACGAACTCAGGGCCGTCGATGAGCACCTCGTTAACAATGATGTGGTCGCCGACCAACGACAGCGGGGCGACACTCACATGGACCTTGGCAAAGGAGAACGCTTTGGGGCTTTTCCATCCCGTGGGGTTGCCAACGAACAGGCCGTTGAGTGTGCCCGAGCCGGTGAACGGCGAGATGGAGGCGCTCTCCAGCGTGACGGGCGAGCCGGTAACCTTCGGCGCGAACGCGTTTACCCCTTTGGTGACGATGGAACCGAGAAAAAAGGAGGCGATGAGGCCGCCGATCAGCAGGAGTGCGAACAAGCTGCCGAGAATGATCAGGAGTTTTTTCATAATGCGCGTAAAACGGGGAAAGCTGCCGCCATTTGGCGATGCCGCAAGCCTGCCCTCAGCTTCGTGACGCAATTGATGCGTAGGCATTGCCAAGGTGCGATTGGCCCTAATGAACGGAAGTAGGTAGGCTCTTGGCAGTCCCATGAGTACTCCCTTTGTTACCCTGACGGCCGATGAGGCCGCTGCACTGATCCAAAATGGCCAGACGCTTGGCGTGAGTGGTTTCACTCCTGCCGGTGCCGCCAAAGTCGTGCCTCGCGCCCTTGCTGCGCGTGCCCGCGCCGAACACGAGGCCGGCCGCCCTTTCAAGGTCGCTATCGTCTCCGGTGCCTCCACCGGCGACTCGCTCGACGGCGAATTAGCCCGCGCCGACGCCATCTCCTGGCGCACGCCCTACCAGAGCAACAAATCCCTGCGCGAAAGCATCAACGCCGGTCGCACGCGGTTTTTTGACATGCACCTGTCCCACCTGCCGCAACAGGTGCGCAGCGGCTTTTTGGGCGACATCGATTGGGCCGTCGTCGAGGCCAGCGACGTCTCCCCCTCCGGCGAGATCACCTTGACCACCTCCGTCGGTGCCTCACCCACCTTCCTGCGTTGCGCCAAAAAAGTCATCATCGAGATCAACCGCTTCCATTCGCCCAACCTGCGCGGCTTTCACGACATCTACGAGCCGTTGGATCCGCCCTTCCGCCAACCCATCCCGATTCTGCGTCCGTCCGATCGCATCGGCACGCCGACTGTGAAGATCGATCCGAGCAAAATCGTGGGCATAGTCTACAGCGATATGCCCGACGAAAACGGCGGCTTCGAGCCCGCCGACGACACCACCGAGCGCATCGGCAACAATGTCGCCGAGTTCATCGCCGGTGAGCTCCACGCCGGCCGCATTCCGAAAGAATTTCTCCCCATCCAATCCGGCGTGGGTAACATCGCCAACGCTGTCCTCGCCAGCCTCGGCGCGCACCCCGGCATTCCTGCCTTCGAGATGTACTCCGAGGTCATTCAGGACTCGGTCATTCAGCTGGTGCGCTCGGGCAAGGTGAAGTTCGCCACCGGCACTTCTCTCACCATCGCCAAGGACGTGTTGATCAAGTTCTACCAAGATCTGGAGTTTTTCCGCTCCCGCATTCTGCTCCGGCCGCAGGAGATCACCAACAACCCCGAGATCGTGCGCCGCCTAGGCATCATCACCATCAATACCGCCATCGAGGTGGACATTTTTGGTAACATCAACTCGACGCACATCATGGGCAGCAACCTGATGAACGGCATCGGTGGCTCGGGGGATTTCACCCGCAACGCGCACATTTCCATCTTCACCTGCCCGTCGTCAGCCAAGGGCGGTAAGATCAGTACCATCGTGCCGCTGGTTTCGCACATGGACCACAGCGAGCACTCGGTGCAGGTCGTCGTCACCGAAAACGGCGTGGCTGACTTGCGTGGCAAAACCCCCAACGAGCGCGCCCAGTTGATCATCGAAAAGTGCGCGCATCCCCAGTTCCACGACCTGCTGCAACACTACTACGAGATGTCCAAGCAGGGCCAAACTCCGCAGACGCTCAGCCGCGCCTTCGCCTTCCACGAACAGTTCCTGCGCACCGGCGACATGCGCCAGACCCCATTGGGATAAAGGCCAAGCGTTCCGAGCCGGTCCGCCGCCGTGTGAATCGGCTCGGGAAAAGTAGCGCAGGCTTCCCAGCCTGCCTCGGGCGTTTTCCCCGAGCAGACTGGAAGTCTGCGCTACTTTTCGGCCACAGCCGACACGGAGGTCGTCCCTCCGCAATCGTTCTCGTTCTCTTACTCCTACTCGTTCTCGACTCTGGATCGTTCGATCCGAGCAGGAGCAGGAGCAGGAGCAGGAGTAAGAGAATGAGTATGAGTAAGAGAATGATTCGAGCGCCGAGCCGTCCTCCGCCTCCCGCCCGATCCCCAACCCAAGCCCTTGGCGCACGCGGTTTAAGCCTTCCTTCGGGCAAATCGGTCGCGTAGCACTATGCGCATGAAATTGGCCCCCGGCTCCGGTGCCGCACCGTATGCAATCGCGTTGGTCGACCAACGCACCCTGCTGACCGCGTCCACCCTGCGGCTTTCAACCGAACTGCGCGTCGCCCACACCCGGCCCGACCGGGTGATTGTCAAGTATCAACCCGGCCGGCGCTACTTGGTACTCACCCCGCTGCAATGGCAGGCACTGCAAACCTTCGCCGAAGGCCGGACCGTGCCGAGCGTACTGCTCGAACTCCTCGGCCACCGGCGCTCGATCCCGTTGCGCGAATACTACGAGATCGTGGTCAAAGCCTTCGAAGCAGGCATTCTGCAAATGAACCAGCAGCCGCTCCCGGCCGAGGTGCGCCCCGCCGCGTGGAGCGGCCGCGCGCAGGGCCTGCCCGCTCGCTGGCTAGCGCTCATCGCCATGGCGGCCGCCTCGCTCACGATCATCCTACAGCCCCTGCCCTTGCCGCAACACGCCGGCCACCTGATGCTCGGCTGGTTACTCACCTGTGCGGCCATTAGCCTCGGTAACCTGCTCGCCGCCTGTGTGCTACGCGGCACCGACGGTGATGTCTACCAGCCACGCCTGTTTTGGCAGCGCACGCTCGCCCCCCGCTTCGTCGCCGACTTGGACGACCTCATCATGAGCAGTCGGTCCACCCAGATCGACGTCGCCCTCGTTCGCCTCGCCCCGCAATTCGCCCTGACCGCGCTGGCCGCCGTTTACCTACCCGGAGCCGTTTTACCGCTTCTTTGCGGCCTCATCCTCCAGCTCTCGCCCCTCTGGAAATCGCCCATGCTGAACCTGCTGCACGCCCTCTACGGCGACGTGCGCCTCGCCACCACCTACGACTTCAAGTTCATCCAAAACCAGTTGGCTAACTCTCTGCTGAGCGCGCGGCTCAAGTTCACTGACCGCCGCTTTCTGCTCATCGCCACCAGCTACACCGCCCTATGGCTGGTGATTTTATTCCTCGGTGGTTGCGCGCTTCTACAAGTCAACCCCCTTGACCTAGTTCAACGATTCCAAGACTCGGGCGGTGTCCGTATCACCGCGCTGGCACTGCTCGCGACCTTCGGCCTGTTGGCCGCCATCGCCGTGAGTTTGCTCGGCTGGTTTGCATGGAAACACCTGCGCGCCTGGTGGCAGCTGAAGACCGCCAAGAAGCGCCAGCCCGAGACGATGAGCGTCGACCCGGATAGTATTAAAAAACTGTTGAGCCGCACCCTGCTCTTCCGCGGTCTGGCAGCGGCAGACATTGCCACGCTGGCCGGAGCGGTGGCCGCCGAGGAGCACCCCGCTGGCAGCCTCGTCGTGCGTGAAGCCGAATTGGGCGAGAAACTCTACATCATCTTTTCCGGCCGGGTTGAAGTGGTGCGCGAGCTCTCCGTGGGGCGCACTGAGGCGATCGCCACCCTGCAGGAGGCTGACATTTTTGGCGAAATCGCCCTGCTTTCGCTCGATGGCACTCGCCGCCGCTCGGTACGTTGCGTCACCGCCAGCGTACTCCTGTCGCTGGGCAAGGCGGAGTTTGAGCAACTCGTGCTCTCGCGTCTTTCGCGCGAAACCATCGAGCAGACGGTGCAAAAAATGGCCTTTCTCCAACGCATCCCGCTTTCGCGTTACTGGAGTCCGCATGCCGTGGCCTCCTTCGCCCGCCGCAGCATTTTTCAAGAGTTCCTCCCCGGTGAAATCGTCATCACCGAGGGACGCGAAAACCAGTTCTTCCACCTTATCCACGAAGGCGAAATGCGCGTGCTTAAAAAAGACAAAGAGGTCGCCGTCCTGACAACGGGCCAGTTTTTCGGCGAGATCAGCCTGCTGCAAAACAGCATCGCCACAGCAACCGTCGTCGCCCACTCACCCGGCCGCAACCTGCTGCTCTCCAAACTCGAATTCCTCAATTTCGTTACCCAGGATTTTGTGATCGGGCTCCAATTCGAGGAAATCAGCTCCCAGCGCCTCGGTCGGCCGATCTTCCCGCTCACGGGAAAACCCGACGAGGTGCCGCACGTTTGATTGGCGGGCCGTGGGCCTTGACCGGACCTTGAGCTCACGCTCAAGGCCACAGCCGAACCCTGTCCACCGAAACAGCCGCAAACCGGCCCGTTCCCGTGGCCTTGAGCGTGCGCTCAAGGAATCCCCCCCCGCCACACGCCTGGCCCTTTGCGTGCAACACGCCCTTGACCGGACCTTGAGCTCACGCTCAAGGCCACCCCTCAGTCGCTCGGCTACGACCGTCGCCGAGGCTACGGCCACTTTTACCTTGTCAGTCCGAACGTGCGGCTCTGCCTTGGCCCCAACCGAACCCGCGTTCCTCTCCCCATGGCGTCCAATTACACCGAAGACTCGATCAAAACCCTTTCCCCGCTCGAACACATCCGGCTGCGCCCCGGCATGTACATCGGGCGTCTCGGCAACGGCTCCAACGCCGAGGACGGCATCTACGTGCTGCTCAAGGAAACCATCGATAACTCGATCGACGAGTACACGATGGGCCACGGTAAAAAGATCGAAATTGAGCTCAACGACCGCTCCATCCGCGTGCGCGACTACGGCCGCGGCATCCCGTTGGGCAAACTCATCGACTGCGTCTCGATCATCAACACCGGCGCCAAATACGACAGCGAGACCTTCCAAAAATCCGTCGGCCTCAACGGCGTCGGCCAAAAAGCGGTCAACGCCCTGTCGCTTTCCTTCACCGCCCAGGCCATCCGCGAGGGCGAGACGCGCGTCGTCGAGTTTGAGCAGGGCAAGCTGAGCAAGGACCGCAAAAACCACAAAACCGCCGAGCGCAACGGCACGATTATCTCGTTCACCCCCGACACGGCGCTCTTCGGCCAGGACTTCAAGTTCCGCCCCGAGTTCATCGAGGAGATGCTCTGGAACTACGCCTACCTCAACCGCGGCCTCACCCTCACGTTCAACGGCAAGGCCTACAAATCCGAGAACGGCCTCAAGGACCTGTTGGTTAAAAAACTCACCGGCGACACGCTTTACCCGATCGTCCACATCGAGGCCGAGGACATCGAGGTCGCCCTCACCCACGGCGCGCACTACGGCGAGGAATACTACTCCTTCGTCAACGGTCAGCACACCACCATGGGCGGCACCCACCTCGCCGCCTTCCGCGAGGCCCTGGTCGCCACGCTGCGCAACTTTTTCAAAAAAGACTACGACGCCGCCGACATCCGCCAGTCCGTCATCGCCGCCGTTTCGATCCGCGTGCAGGAGCCCGTCTTCGAGTCGCAGACCAAGACCAAACTCGGCTCCAACGACCTCGGCCCCAAGGGCCCGACGATCCGCCAATTCATCGGCGGATTCCTGCAAACGCACCTCGACAACTGGCTGCATCGCAACCCCGAGGCGGCCGACGCGCTCAAGCGCAAGATCGAGGAAAGCGAGCGCGAGCGCAAGGAGCTCTCCGGCATCCGCAACCTCGCCCGCGAGCGCGCCAAAAAAGCCTCGCTGCACAACCGCAAGCTGCGCGACTGCCGCGTGCACCTCGACACCAAGGACAAACGCGCCGAGGCCAGCACGATCTTCATCGTCGAGGGCGACTCCGCCTCCGGCTCGCTTACTTCGTGCCGCGACGTGCAGACCCAGGCGGTCTTTGCGTTGAAGGGCAAACCGCTCAACACCTTCGGTTTAACCAAGAAGGTCATCTACGAAAACGAGGAATTCCACCTCCTGCAGAGCGCGCTCAACATTGAGGACGGCATGGACGGCCTGCGTTACAACCGGGTGATTATCGCCACCGACGCCGACGTCGACGGCATGCACATCCGCCTGCTGTTGCTCTCGTTTATCCTGCAGTTTTTCCCCGAGCTGATCACGCAAGGGCACCTGTTTATTTTGGAGACGCCGCTGTTCCGCGTGCGCAACAAAAAGGAAACGCGCTACTGCTACAGCGAGGCGGAGAAACAAGCGGCGATGATGAAGCTCGGCCAAGCCGCCGAAATCACGCGCTTCAAAGGCTTGGGCGAAGTGAGCCCGGCGGAGTTTAAGGATTTTATCGGCGAAAACATTCGCGCCGAAAAAGTCACCCTCGACCGCCTGCACGACGTCGAGGGGTTGCTGACCTTCTACATGGGCAAAAACACGCCCACGCGGCAGGACTTCATCATCAGCAACCTGCGCGCGGAGAAGGATCTGGTTGAGGCGTGAGGGTAGCTCGACGTTTTCGGTGGGCACCCGCCAAGTGATTGCCCACGAAAAACACGAAATGACACGAAAAAGGTTAACGTAGAATCGCTTGCGGCCAAAACCAAGGGCCGATGATTTCCCGTGGCCTTGAGCGTGAGCTCAGGGATGGCCTGCCACCGGCCTACCCCAGGCAACCGATTTCCCAACGTAAAACACGCTCACGCCCCTGAGCTCACGCTCAAGGCCACTAGGAGTGATGAGCTCCGGGCGTGGCTCTGAGCGTGAGCTCAGGGCTGCCGGGAAAACCGGTAAAAACCACCCCACCCATCAAGCCGCGGTCATTGAACCGCGATCCGGCACGGACGACACGGAGGTCGTCCCTCCGCAATCGTTCGCCTACTCGTTGCCGCCTCCGACTGCCTTTCTGCCGCCCTCCCCGGGAGGGTCCACCTCCGTGTGGACTGGCGCGGAAAATGAACACGCCAAAAATCGGGATTATCAGATAAATTATCTGTGCGGTTGAACGCCTATAAATCACTTAAAAGCATACAAAAAAGCGACATCCGATTTAATAATCCACCCATTTATCTGTGCGTTTTAAGCCTCGCTGTAGTTCTCCGGTAAATCCCCCCCCCCGCCACGCCCCGCCCCGCGTTTGCGCCCGTGCCACCGATGCCTGCGGAACTCGAATGCTGGAGGCAAGCCGCCGCCTGGGCCGACGGTTTCTGGCAACGCGTCGCGACCGACGCACGGGTGTCCTCGGAATTTACCGTAATCGCCCGTGAAGCCGGAGAAACCGTGCGCAGGCTGCGGGCGCATTTCGGCGCAGGTTGAGGCTGCGCGGGTTGAATTCCCTAGCCGCCTCACCCCTCCCCCCACCGCAGTCGGCGGCAGCCATAAATAACCAACCCCACCCCCGCCAGCGCTTGCAGCCCCAGCACCACCAGCGCCAGCTCCGCCGTGGGTAACCAGCGTTCATTGTTCAGCCGGAACGCGTCATAAATCCGCGTGTTGGTCATCGCGTTAAAATACCCCGCCCATGCCCAAAACGCGTTCACGAAGGGGCGGCAGATCCAGAGCAAATAACTCGGAAGCGCCAGCACCACCCCGGACAGGGGCAGTTGCATCCCGACCAAAAACACCGAGGAGAACGACGCCAGCTCCGCCGTCCGCGCCACCGCCGAAATTCCCAAGCTCACGAGGGTCATCGCTACGCACGACAGCGCCAGCGTGGAAATCTGCACCCACCATTGCCCCGGAAATCGGCACACCGCCTTGACGAATATCGCCATCCACGCGCCTTGCGCCCCCGCTAACCCAGTAAAAAAGATCACCTTGGAAAGCGCATAGGCCGAAGCGCGCAGCCCGTTCATCCGCTCCTTCTCAAAAACCATGCGCTCGCCCGCGATTTCACGAGCCCCGTTGTTCGTGCCGGTTAGTCCAAGCAAGATCACCTGAAACAACACCAGTCCGACGACGAGGTTGGCCGCCTGGGTTGCCTCGCGTTGGTGGCGGATACTTTGTTGCAATGATTCTAAAAAGCCCGCGTTCGAGTCGAGAGCGATGGCGCTGATTTGCGGTAGGCCGCCCAGTAGAGTAGAGCGAGCCGCGTGGCGGTAACCCGCCAATGTAGCTCGCCCCCTCGTCAAACCGTGCAGGCGGTTTTCCCGCACACGGCTTACCGAGTTCCCGTTCTTTCGGTTTGGTTTCAGCGGAGTTCATTGCTTCCAAGCCGCCGTAAGCGGCCAGTGCCACAGCTTGTATTGACCGTGCAGACGCTCGTTGGTGAAGAACCCGAAGAGCCCGTGGGTGCAGCTATACTTTCGCCACAGCCATCGCCGCAGCCGGTTGCGCACGAAAACCTGCTGGTTACCAAACACGCGCGAGCTGTTGCCGTAATGAAACGCCGTCGCCCATCCGCGTGTGATCTGGTTGACCTTGCGGACCACCGCCACCGCCGGTTGGTTGCGCGTGCGCACCTCCAGCACTTCCCGCACTTTGTCGCGTAACTTCGCTTGGCTTTTCGCGCTGGGCTCCACGTGCGGATAGCTTCGTTTGCTCTTCAGCGATTGCCGCCATGCGACCGCAAAACCGAGGAACTCGAAGCCCTCCTTTCGTGTGTCCACCAGCCGAGTTTTCTCTTCGTTGAGCTTTAACTTCCGTGCTTCCAGCCACCGCTTGAGTCGCGTTTGCAGCCCCGCTCCTTGTCCCTGTTTGCACAGGATCAAGAGGTCGTCGGCGTAGCGCACCATCGTTGGCTTTTGTTCGCACTTCTCGTTCACCGCATGATCGAGGTCGTTGAGGTAGAGGTTCGCCAAGAGCGGTGACGAAGCGCAGCGGAGAGGGGCCGCTCAGCAGAGCGGGGCTAAGAGCCCGACCGGAGGGAGTCAAATGACTCCGCCTTGCGGCGTGCCACACCGGTTCGCGCTCACCTTGCGACGGCCCGTATCCCGATCCTCTTCCACGATGGGTGCGCGCAGCCACCCTTTTATTAAGCGCAACACGCTCCCATCGCTTACCCGCTTGGCCACCAATTGCAGGAGTTCGCGGTGCGGGATCATATCGAAGTAACTCGATAAATCCGCGTCCACCACTTCCACCTTTCCGCTCAGCAGTGCCGCCCTAACCGTGTCCATCGCCTGATGGGACCGGCGTTTCGGCCGGTAGGCGTAGGAATGGTCATGGAAGTCCGCCGCCCAGATGGGTTGCATCACGATCGCCGCCGCGCTCTGCACCACGCGGTCTTTGACCGTGGAGATGCCCAGCGCACGTCGCTTGGTCTTGGCCTGATCTTTCCAGATATAAACGCGCCGGACCGGACTCGGCCGATAGGTTTTCGTTCGTAATTCCTCCGCCAGCGCGAGCAGCCATGCCGCCCGAAAGACGTCGTTCTTGGCGAGCGTTTCCACCTCAAACCCATCTACTCCGGCAGCGCCTTTATTGGCGATTACCTGATCAAGCGCATCCGACAGAATATCCTGCCGATACAGCTCTCCATACAAACTATAGAACCGCCAATGCGGCTCCGCTTTTGCTTTCCGATATAGCACACGTTGCAGCTTCCGAACCTTCTTTGACGTTTTTATCCAGAGTTCATCACCCCAGCCATCGTCGGGTCCTTTGCCACTCTGTAATGCGTGGGAACAAGTGCCCTCCCTTCGCTCCCCGACGGTTTTAATGTCCGCCAGATCACCACTACTATGGAGGTCTCCGACTCCTGCCACGGCCCGTCCAGCCTTGCGCGGTTTTGCCGCGCTTGTACCGGAAGTTGAGGCATCGCAAGACGCCCCACCGCCGCAGGTCTCACCACTTAACCTAACATCCTTTCCCAACCCGCCGCCCCCGCTGACTCCGCCAGTGTGTTGATCGGACAGCAACGATTTGGGTCCTACGTCCTTGCGAGACTGCCCTGCCCGACCCTGACAACCTTCACCGTTTGCGTAGCGGCTCGGCTCACTGGGATTTGCGCTTTCGGAGCTCATTGGATGGGGTTCATCTTCATTGCGGCTGACTGGTTCGGGCGCACGGTCGTGCTTTCCGGCGAGGCCTCGCGGCCTGCATCCGTGACCGGACCCTTCGACCGCGAATCGTTAAATTCGGTCGAACAGACTTTCACTGTTATGGTTGTTAGTTTCATGGTCGCACACGCAAAGGTCGCCAAGGCGCGAAGTATGAGACAACTCGTTTTGAGCGAATGCTTTCTTTGCGCCTCTGCGACTTTGCGTTAAAGACCCAGTTTGGCTGATAAAGAGTATAACTTCGAGCTTCAGACTTTAACCCGAACTCCGAAGCCGAGCGCCGCAATCTGACGCAACCTGCTGGGCATCTGACCGTTCATTCACCCGTTGCGTCGAGCCGCGCTGCCATCTTCGCGCTGTCGCGCTACGTCGAAGCACTATTTAGTGCACCTCGGGGATTCACTCACGATCATCTGCTCCAGCATCTTGCGCCAGCTCATCGACGTCATCTTCGGCGTTCGGGTTTAAGCTAAAACCCAACATTCACACTCAGGTTAATCCGGTGCTCGGCGTACTGCGGATTGAGAATCGCGTCGTAGCCCAAACGCACCGACCAGCCGTTGGGCAACAGCGCCGAAAGACTCGCCCCTGGGTTGAATGACTCACCGCCTCCCGCTTGCGGCTGGACCTTAAAATTCCCCCCGCCAGCGGCGAACTGCGCACGGATAGCCTCGGGATTATAATGCTGGCGGCTCACCCCCAGGCGCACATCCGGAACCCAGCCGATCCGCCTCCACATGAAGGGCCGACTCACATGGAACCCGAGCTGCGTTACCAATGAGTCCGCCTTTTGCCTGAGCACCTGCAAATCGGCGGCGGAACCGGTTTCGTCAAAGCCGTCGATATGCGCGTGGTCGTAGGCCAACGAGGCGGTCGGCCCCATTATATAGTCGCCCACTTTAAAGTCGTAGCCGGTGGACAACTGGCCGCCGTAACTGAAGCCCTGCGTTTCGCCACCGGCGGTTTGATTTAAAAAGGCGATTTTACGCTTACTGTCATAGGCCGAAAATCCCGCCGACACCGAGGTATTCACAAAGAACCCGTTGTTGTGGTAATCGTGAAACAATCCGACGCGGCTCGTTGTGGTACGGGCCGAGCCGCTGGCCGAGGAAAAATCCGTGTCGGCATACGCCTGGCTGACCACCAGGCCGACCGACTGGGTTTCGTTGAGCGCGTAATCGACCCCGGCGCTGGCCGCACCGGTCTGCGAGAATGAGCCGAGTCGGTCCGAGGAACCATCGACTGCGGCAAAAGCACCCGTGGCGGAGGCAAAGTAACCGTAACGTTTTTTGGGCTTAGCCGTGGCGATTTGGTAATGCACGCCGTCTTCAATCACCGTTTCTACGCGGTAATCTTCGGCAGCGGCGGGTGTTGCCACACCGTTGAGGCTGATCGAGGCAGGGCCGAAGCGGCGCAGTTCCGCGCTGCGTTGTTGGATACTGGAGTTGAGGATGGACGAGCCTTGGAAGGTCGCGGCAGCCAAGGCGGTGAGTTTTTCCGGTGTGAGTTGGTCGTAGGCGGTGCGCAGGCCGGCGGCGTCTTTGGCTTTGAGGCCGTTAAACAAAGCCCCGCGTGCGTCGAGGGTGGTGCGCTGATCGAGCTCGAACGGGAGGCCCGAATTCCGCAGGGTTTGGAGGGCGACACCGATTTGAATTTGGTTCGGATTTAGGCCGGCGAGGGTGGCGTAGTCCGTGGGCACCGCGTAAAGGTTGACCGCCGTGGCTGTGTATTCAGGTAACCAGCTGGATCCGCTAGCATTGGAGGCAAAATTATAGGCCGCGAAAGTGCCGCTGATTGCGCTGCCAGTGATGATCGTGTGGCGGGAACCGAACACCGGCTCGTAGCCGGTGGCCCCACTAAAAATCGTCGATCCTTTGAGCGTGCCTCCGCTCAAGGTGACCGCGCCAGCGGAAATAATCTGGTCGTGGAAACCGGCCCCGTTGCCAGCGGTGGCGCCGTCGAGTTCGATCGTGACGAAGCCGCCCGAGTTTACCGTGAGTGAGCCGATGTTCTGGATCGCGGGCGAGTTACCCGGGCTGTAGGTGCCGGTTGTGTCGACAACCACGGCCCCGCTGATGTCGCCGCGACCTTTGAGCGTGCCTGAGCCGCCGACAATGACGTTACCCGCCCAAGCACCGCCCTCAGCCGTGCCAACCACCAAGGTCCCGTTGCTCACGTTCACTGTTGCCACAGAGGTATTGGTGCCGGTCAGGATGGTGGTGCCCGTGCCGGTTTGATCTACCTTGGTCGTGCCCGTGATGCTGGCCGCAATGGTGATGGTGCTGCTACCGGCGATGAGGTAGTCAGAGGTCAGCGGGGCGATAAACCCGTCGGCGTCGATGCGTGCCGAGGTGTTGCCGAATTCGATGAATTGAAAAAGCCCGAGCTGGGTGGCGGTGAGACCGCCGTTGGTGGAGCCGAAGCGCAGTGAATTTGTGCCGACCGCAAAATTGCTCACCTCGAGGTGCGCTGAGTCCCAGTTAAGGCCGGAACTGTCGGCAAACACTAGTGCTGCCGAACCGCCTAGGTTGAGGGCCGATGCGGTGTTAAGATCGAGGGTGCCGAGGTTCTGGTTAAACCCATTTAAGGCCAAGGTGCCGCCGTTGAGGGTGAGCGTAGCTGCGGAGTTGATCTGACTAGCGGCACCAAGGGAAACCGTGGCCCCACTTGCCACGACAACTGCCGAGGTGTTGGCGAGGGCGGCACCACTGGCCGCGTGCAGCGCGAGCGTACCGGCGGAAACCGAGGTCGTGCCGGTGTAGGTGTTGGCAGCGTTAAGATTGAGCGTGCCGGTGCCGATTTTGGTCAGCGCACCGCTGCCGGACGCCCCGAAGCCGCTGGCGAAGGTGACGGTGTTGCCGTTGGTATCAACGGTGCCCGTCACGCCGTTGTTGATAACGAGGCGCGACGACAGGTCGGTCGTGGTGGATGAGCCGTACTGCAAAGTCGAGTTGCCGGTAAAGGTCACCGCACCGGTCGTGCCGAGTCCGCCGGTGGTGAAGTTAACGGTACCCGCACCGATATTGGTGCCGCCCGTATAGGTGTTGGTGCCGGTGAGCGCCAAAGTACCGGAGCCTTGTTTGATGATGCCTTCTGCGCCGGCGCTGGTAATTAAGCCACTGATCAA
>JBILJE010000176.1:0-6812 GCA_044377395.1 Rariglobus sp.
AGATACTCTCTACAAGCATCTTCGTTACTAAATCGACGTTCCAGTTCCAACATGGTCTGTGGGTAGTCTTCGGCCATGGGCATCACCACTACAGGTTGTGGTTGGTGGAGTCACGTAAATACCCATATTGTGGGAAACCCGCACCACGGTGCACCCAACGAGACGGCAATCGCCAGATCGGTGAGGTTCCAGGTCTTCCGACTCTTGGACGGACCGGCGATAATCATTTTGGCGCCCTGAAATAGGATGCCCTCGATCAGTTGCGGTGGATCCGGTTCGTTCTCCGCGCAGAAATCCGAGGCGCGAATCAGGCCCTCGCATTCGACCTGTGCCGATGACCACGCGGCGAAGGAGGGTGGCCCGACGTTTACTGCCAGCAATCGTTGGAAACCCTCGCCACGGCGACCACCGGGACACCGCGAGAACCGCGACGGGTTGCGGTTCTGCGGGTCGAGTTGCAGCTCGGGCACGCTTTTCCACAACAGTTCGCGGCGCTCGTGGAATTCAGCCGCTGACGAAGCTTCGACTCGGACCCACGCGTGGATCGAATTGCCGCCGGAGTCGATCAGAGCGGCGATGGGCAGCCCGGAGGCGCGCAAGAGACGTTCCTGTTCGAGCTTCGGCAAGGAGTCGCTTTCGATCAGGGTGTGGCGGAAGCGCGTCACGTCCTTGTCGGAGCCGGTACTTTTGCGGACCACTGGGTTGATGCGAAGATAAAGGCCGTCCTTACCGCCAAAGAGCCGGTTAATGCCGCCGCTCGTTTCGAGTCGGGCCAGCCATTGGTCACGGGTGAGGACGTTGACACCACCATGCTCGGGCACGGCACGGGTTTCACCTTCTGCAATAACGCCCGGAGCGAAGGAGACGATGTCATCGGCAGCGAAACAAGTGCGCAGAAGCAGAGGCAAACCGTGGTCAGAGCCGAGATCGGCACTCACGACCACTTGCACGGATGCGGGTGTAGGCGTGGTTCGGACGGCGTGAGGGCGCGGCGACTGGCCGACCGTGGCGCGGCCGAGGGCGGAACGCAGCTGGTGGTTGGCCGTCTCAACTGCCGTGCGACAACTGGCGTGGAAACAGTGGAGCGTCGGGGCGTGACCGCCGACCGTGTCCAAAGATATGCGGCAATCGCGTGGGTTGGTCGGGTTGGTGTGGGCGGCGGCACCGGGACATGGGCAGAAACCCGAGACATCGTCAGTCCAGTCGATGGCGCCAAGGGTGGCCTCGGCCACCGCGCGGGACTGAGCTGGACTGAGCTCGGCTGCGGCGGGGTAATGAGGGAGGGTCGAACGGTAACGGAGGGACATGGTCGTGTGGGGGGCGGATGCCTCAGCGGGTGAAGTGGGCGGAGAGGAACGCCTTGGCCTCGGTGAAGGAGGCTGTTTCGGGATGCGGGTGGTTTTTCCGGCGCAACCAGGCGAGCTGCTTGGGCGTGGCCAGTTTCAGGTTCCGGCGCATGAACACCCGATCTAGCAATATCGAGGCGTGACCACGGCTGCGCACCGCGTTCGGGTCGAAGCCGAGGTTTTGCAGCACCGAAAGCTGCTTCGCCGAAGCGGCCTGATCGTGCCACCGCATGGTCGGCTCCCATTCAGCCAAATCGACCTCATGCAAACTCAACGCGAACTCCACTGGGTCGATCAACTGGCTGCTACGGCGAGCGTTTTGATCGAGCTGTTTAACCAGTTCGTTTTCACGCTCGGCTTTCGCGTCGGCCACCAAGGCGAGCAGGTCGCGGCCATCGACATCGGAGGCTGCACCGGTGCCAAACTCCTTGGCTGCCGCTTCGAGGATAGCAGTGATGGTGTCGGCTTCGGCGGGCGAGGATGCGACCAAGTGGGCGGGCCGCACCAAGGCGTGGCGCTCGGTGTGCCAAAGGAAGTCGAGGACCAGCAGGTTTTGTTTGGTCGGGTGGATGCGAGTGCCGCGCCCGATGATCTGCGAATACATCGCGCGTATTTTGGTCGGGCGCAGGCAGACCACGCAGGCCACCGAAGGGTCGTCGAAGCCCTCTGTCAGAAGGAGCGAGTTGGCCAGAATCTGGAACTCACCAGCAGCGTAGCGGGCGAGGATGGCGGCCCGGTCCTGGCTCTGACCGTCGATGTGTTCAGCGGTGAAACCAGCCTCGCGGCAGAGACTCACGAACAGTTGGGACGTCCGTATCAGTGGGAGAAAAACCAATGTCTTGCGGTCACCGATGGCGGTTTTCAGTTCGGCGACGATTTTTTGCAGGTAAGGCTCAATGGCTGCGCCCAGGTCGGCGTCGCTCAAATCACCGGCCACTGTGCGCACGGCGGACAGGTCGATGGGCAGCGGCACTGTTTTGACCGCGATGCGGCACAAAAAGCCGGCCTTGATTAGCTCGTGCAGGCCGATCTCGAATCCCACCTCGCAAAAATACTCTCCGAGGCTGCGCTTGTCGCCGCGGTCGGGCGTGGCGGTCACGCCGAGTATTTTTGCATGATCGTGAAAATGGCCCAGCACGGCCTGATAGCTCTCGGCCAAGGCGTGGTGCGCCTCGTCGATCACCACCAAGCCGAACTGGTCACGTGGCCACCGCCCCCGCCGGGCCTCCCGCGCCAAGGTTTGCACCGATGCCACCACCACGGGCGCCGACAAGCTGGCCCGCGCCCCAGCCTTTTCTACTTAGGCGACCAGCCCGGTGGCTTGTTGGATCTTGTCTACTGCCTGCTGAATCAGCTCCTCGCGGTGGGCGATCACCAACGTTTTGAGCGGCTGCAGCCGTTGGGCGAGCGCCGCGAGGATGATCGTTTTACCGGCCCCGGTGGGCAGGACGGCGAGCAACCGGGTGTGGTCGCGGAACTTTTCCAACAGGGAGGCAACGCAGGTTTGCTGATAGGGTCGAAGTTTCATGGCGGTGGCGCGGGCTGTGGTTGTTGAGGGTTAGAACGGATCTTTGGCGGACTTACCGGCGGGGCCGGTTGGAGCGGAGCTGCCGGAGGTCGGCGCGTGGTCGGTTAGCCAGAACTCCACCTTGTTGGAGTCCTTACCCTGGTAGGTCTCGACCTTGAGCCGTGCGTAACCGCGTCGGCCGACCAAGCGGGCGGCGTGCAATTCCACCTCCTCGCCCTCGACCACCGCCTCGCCAATCGCTTTGCGGAAGGTATCGAGCTTCCAGGCGGAGCTTTCACTGGCCACCAGGTAATCGAAGAGTCGGCAGCCGTGGCCTTCGACTTCGAGGTGGAGCTTGATCATCTCATCACCGCTGTTTTTGGAGACCGTCTCGATGGCCTCGATGACGGTGAGGAGGTATTCGCCCGCTTTGACGACGCGGGGCAAGTTGTCGGCGTTTTTGGAAACGTATTTCATATTCTGATTCTGTTTGGGTTATTTGATCTGCAGGTTCTGCCGCTCGCCCAACCGGGCGAAGGAGAGGGATTGGCCGTCCTTGAGGGCGGTTTTGATGGCGCTCACATCGGCCTCGCGTTTCACGCGGACGAAGTCGGCCGGCATGTCGTCGAGCGCCCCGTGGACGTCCACGAATTCGCTCCGCCTCCAAGAAAGCGCGGCGCGGGAGTCCTTGATTTTGAGCCCGGCCGGGAGCCATTGCTCCAGATAGGCAGTCACTCGCTCGGCGGTGCGCTCGGCCGCCGACTGACGTTTACCGAGACGGACCTTTTCCGTTTTGAGCGCCTCGGCGTCGGCGCGGAGGTTTTTGATAAAGCAGGCAATCTTGACCGCCTTGTCGTCGCGCTCGCCCTCGATGCGTTGCAGGGCTGCCTCTAGGCGAACCAACGCCGCGTCCTCGGTCAGCGGCTGGCCGTCGGCATCGACCACGTCGTCGCCGGTGAGGACGCGCTCGGCCTCGGCCCAGATGGTCTCCAGCTCGATGAAGGTTTCGTAGAGTTTCATGCGAGCACCGCCTTTCCGGCGGCGGCGACCTGCGTGGAGGTGGCCGAACCGAGCTCGTTCATCTTCTTTTGGAGAAGCCCGATCAGGCGTTCGGCCTGGGCGGCGGACAGGTTTGCCCAGTGTTCTTCGCCGGGGACCGCGTCGCAGCCCAACCACTCAAACGCCTTGGTCTTGTCGGAGGCGGGCTTTTTAAGGGTAGCCCAGTAAAGATCGATTTTTTCGACCTGCTCGCGGGTGATGAGGAGGCCTGCTGCGGAAGGGAGCGTCACCGCAGGCGCCGCCGGTGCGGGTTCGGCGATTTCGAGCCAGCGAGCCAGTTGCGCGCCGGTGTCCTCGGTGATTTGAAAAATGCGATCGGCAAACAGTCCGGTGCGGTCCTTGAAGGTGGCCGCCTGGTGGTTCAAATCCACGTCGAAAACGGTAGTGAACTCGTACTCGACGCCGTCGCGCATGATCGGGGCCAAGCCGATTTTGCGGGGCGCGGCCTTGCCCTTGCCGTCCTGCTCGATCACGTAGTCGATTTTTGAACGCAGGCAGCAGATGACGTGGATGGGCGACTGCAGGACGGCGTTAAGGATGTCCTTAAAATGGCGGGTCGCCTCGTTCCAGTTGGTGAACGAATTGCCGCCGCGCCGGTCGAGCTTGTCTTTGAATTCCAGCAGGCCTTCCCAAAAGTGCGAGGCGCTGTCGAGGATCACGCAGTCGTAGCCGGCCGAGGCGGCGGCGTGGATCGCGTCGATGAATTTGGGGTGCTCGAAGGGAGGGGCAATTTCGAGGACGTCGAAATCGTAGCGGTCCGAATAGAGGGACGCGCTGCCGTTTTCGGTGTCGATGACGGCGATTTTGCCTTGGGGGCCGACCAGCCCACGCGCGAGGCGGAGGGCCGAGGTGGTTTTGCCGCTGCCGGAAGGGCCGGTCATCCCGAGCTTGAGCTTGGTCTGGCGGCGCGTGGCGCGGCGGAATGTTTGGGTTTCAGGGATCATGGGTTCGTTTGGGTGGGTTCGTTGGTGAGCCGCTCCTCGGACCGGGAGCCCGGCCGGGAGACGGAAAGGGGTGGTCGCACGGATGTGCCGGCCTCGAACCGTAAAACCTCGGCGAGGGCGATTTCGTAGGGCCGGTGGCCGCGCACCGTGCGCAGCTCTTTTTTCCGGATCATGCGCCGGATGGTTTCAGCGCCCCGGCCCCAGCGGGCGGCCAGTTCGGGCACCGTCAGCACCAACTTGGCTGGGACGACGGGGCGAAGCTGGGCTTGCAGCTGCTCGGTCAGCCAGGCGACCTGGACAGTGAGTGCGGCGATTTGAGAGTCGGGTGACATGGGGCCGGGGTTACGGCAGGGGCCCGTGTCAATTGGCGCGCGAGACGGCGCGAGGGGGGATGCGGTCTGGTGGAGGTGCATAGCGTTGCGTGGCACCCTCCTTTGGGGACTTGTCCTTCTGTCCCGCTGCAAACGACCCTTGTCATGCAGGCACAAAAAACCCGAAGCGTCTTACAGGGAGCGGCTTCGGGTGGTATTTATGGGGACGTTAAAAACTTAAAAATAGGCGTTTTTTACAAAGCGAGTTGGAGCGCTGGCGGGGGATTTCTTGGGCTTTGGACTTGCTGAATGAGTGGTTTAACCATTCATTGAGTTGGTTAAGCCATTTCTTTAGCTGGTTTGGCCCGTTTCTCCGTGAATCCCCTCGCTCAACTCTTTCTCTCCAAAATCCGCGCGGAACTGCTGCGGCTATTCTTTGGTGTCGGCCCGCGGAAGCTCTACCGGGCGGAAATCATCGGTCAGCTAGACTTTGCCTCTCGGTCGGTGGAGGAGGAGCTGGCGAAGTTTGTTAAGCTGGAATTGCTGCTGCCCACGGTGGACGGAAACCGGCGGTATTATGAGACGAATGTTGCTCATCCGCTTTATCCGGAACTACGCGGCATCGTGCTAAAAACGGTGGGGCTGCGCGATGTGTTGGCGGAGGCCCTGCCGGCTGAGCGGGTGGCCTTTGCCTTTGTTTTTGGTTCGGTGGCAGCGCAGACCGCGACCGCAGTCAGCGACGTGGACCTGATGATTATCGGCGAGGCGGGGCACCGCGAGTTGGCTTCCGGTCTGCGTGCGGCGGGCGAACGCCTGTCGAGGGAGATCAACCCACACTTTTTCGGGCGGGAGGAGTTTTTGGCGAGGGTGGCGGCGCAGGATCATTTTTTGGGGGATGTCCTCGCCAAGCCCAAGCTCTTCGTCGTAGGAGATGAGCATGAGTTTAACGACGTGGTTGGCGGCCGGCTGGCTCCAACCGCATAAAACCAGTCCGCAGGAAATCAACGACCTGTGGCAGATCGTGGAGCGCGACCTGCACGGCGCGGCGGCGGGAGGGATTTCGCACGACTGGCAATACGGCATCGCCTACAACGCGGCGCTGAAACTCTGCACCATCCTGTTGTATGCGGAGGGCTACAAACCGGCCAAGGGGGCGATGGCGCACTCGCGCACGCTCAACGCATTGCCGCATCTGCTCGGGCCGGAGCGGCAAAAGGATGCCGACTACCTGGACGGCTGCCGCCAGAAACGAAACACCGTGGAGTATGATTATGCGGGCGGGGCATCAAAGCGAGACGCCGAGGAGTTGATCGCCTTTGGCAATGAATTGCAGGCGGAGGTGGTGATTTGGTTGCGGGAAAAACACCCGAAGTTGCTGCCGAGGTGATGTTGACGGTGGTGGAGTCGGTACCGGTCGATACAGTCGGCGCAGGAAGCCCTGCCCCCACAGGTTGATTCATTCAAGGCGTCCTTTGCCTCATTATGTATCCATGTAACGACCCGACCCCGTTTGCGACCCCGTCTATCGCTAATACCATTTATATTTCGCTTTGATACTTTAGGCCGGAACGCCATTGTTTACTTTATCGAACAGCCAACCCTGGCCGATCAATTGAGCGACGCGCAGGCCGCTTTCGCGTAGCGG
>JBILJE010000177.1:0-6769 GCA_044377395.1 Rariglobus sp.
AAATCGAGGGTGCGCGTGTAGCAGACATTTTCGTTATCATCCCACGAAATAAAACCGTGCTGGCCCATCATGATGGCCTTCACGCCCAGCTGCTTGCGGGCGATTTCCTGCATGGCCAGACCGAGCTCAAAGCCGGGGCGCATCCAGCCCACGTAGGCCATTTCGCCACCGAAGATTTCCTGGGTGAGTTTTTCACGGTTGGCCGAGGCAGCGATGGCGATGATCGCGTTCGGGTGCATGTGGTCGACGTGCTTGCCGGGCAGAAAACTGTGCAGCGTGGTGTCGATCGAGGAAGCACGCGGGTTCAGGTTGAACGTGGCGTGGGAGAACATGGCGACCATGTCGTCCTCGGCCTGCGACTTGACGCCCTTGTTGGGCTTGGCGGCGTAAACCTGTTGGAGACTGAGGAGCTTGTCCTGATAGAGGGAGGAGAAGTTTTCGCGGGTGCTGGTGCGCAGATCGCCACCGGAACCCTTGACCCAGAGGACTTCAACTTTGGCACCGGTGAGCGGGTCAATCTCGATGATCTTGGCCGAGGTGTTGCCACCGCCGGTGTTGGTGATGCGCTGGTCGCTACCGAGCAAGTTGGAGCGGTAGATCAAGCGGCCGACGGGATCGAGGGAAGCGGCTTTGGCGTCGTCCCAGCAGAAGTTAACGTAGTTGTAGGCGGACATTTTTTGGGAAATTATAAGGAGTTGAGGACGGAAGGTGGCTACATTTTACCGCTTAACGGTGGGCGAGTACGGAGCGTTCGTAGGATTTGATTTCGGTCATGAAACCGAGGCCGAGGGGAACGTTTTCACGGCGGCAGAACTCGTCCCAAATCAGGCCGAGCGGCAGGGAGCGGCTTTCCTCGAACAGGGCGAGACGCAGCGAGTGGTCGCCGGTTTTTTCGGCGGTGCGCAGCAATGTGGCGGGCTCCAGTAGGGCGGCCAGCAAGGCCTTTTGCGCGGCGCGGGTGCCGATGACCCAGGCGGCAATGCGGTTAATGGAGGCGTCAAAGTAATCGAGGCCGATCGCGGTGCGCCCGAGGAAATCACCGCGCACGAGTTCTTCGAAAATGGCACGGGTGGCGTCGTCGCAGGTCACCACGTGGTCGCTATCCCAACGCACGCCACGGCTGACGTGCAGCAGAAGCGACGGGGTGAACTGGAGGACCGAGGCGATTTTGTCGGCGAGGGATTCGGTCGGGTGGAAATGGCCGGCGTCGAGGCAGTAGGCGATGTCACCGCGCTTGATCGCATACCCGAGGTAAAACTCGTGCGAACCCACGGTGTAGGATTCGGCACCGATGCCAAAAAGTTTGCTCTCCACGGCGTCGCGGTGGTCGGTGGCGGAGAGCTTTTCGGCGAACACGGCGTCGAGCGAAGCGGCGAGGCGTTGGCGCGGGCCGGCTCGGTCGAACGGCGTGTCCTTGGAGCCGTCCGGAATCCACACGTTGGTGGTGGTGGTGGTGCCGAAGGTTTTGCCGAACGACGCGCCGATGCGACGGGAGGCGGCGCAGTGAGCGATCCAGAAATCACGTACGGCTTTATCGGCATGCGACAGCGTCGCGCCATCGGCAGCGGAGGGGTGGGAAAAACACGACGGGTTAAAATCAAGGCCGTGGAGTTTGCGTGCCTGGGCCCACTCAACCCAGGAGGCAAAGTGCTTGGGCTCGATCGCGTCGCGGTCGACGAGTTTACCGGCGAAGTCGCCGTAGATGGCGTGGAGATTGAGGCGGTGGCGGCCGGGCAGGAGTTTGTAGACGAGGTCGAGATCCTGGCGCAGCTCGTCGAGCGTGCGGGCCTTGCCGGGATAGTTACCGGTCGCCTGGATGCCGCCGCCGGACAGGGTGGCGTTGGGCTTTTCAAAACCGCCGACGTCGTCGCCCTGCCAGCAGTGCAGGGAGATCGGCGTGGCAGCCAGGCGGGTGAGCGCGGCTTCGGTGTCGACGCCTAATGCGGCGTACGTTTCACGAGCGAGGGCGTAGGCGGAGGAATTCATAATAAGGGTAAGCGTGAGCGGGTGGGAAGCGGCGTGAGTGAAGAGAGGCAGGCGGAGGCACCGAGGGGGTTGCAGGCGCTGACAGATACGATTCGGAGTGGGTGGGTCGGCTGGCGACGGAGGTAAGGCAATCGTTGGCCAACGATCAATAATGTGAGGGGATAAGAATCAAAATCCACGCTTCAATTAACTCTAATTGCGACAAGTCTTAAGGCTAAATACTAAGATTTATTCTGCTACAAATCAATTGAATACCTAAATATTAGGCAAGGCCATAAAATCATTGATACCTCTAATCACGACACTAGCTTCAGCTCAATGGAGCCTGCCTACCTCACGAATTCCGTAACCGGCGCCGAATCACCAGTCCCAGTCGCCGTCCACTACTACCTGCCGATTTCGGATGCGATTTTCGACGGCGGGGTGTTCATCACCAGCGTCGGTGCAACGCGAGTCGTCGCTGGCGAGAGCTACCCCCTCGTTGGGCACCCCTCACTCTATGACTTTAAGTGGAAAGACGGCCGCACCCTACCGGAGTTTTCAATCATGCTGATCACCTCAGGACGGGGCCTGTTCGAATCGCGCGCCACTGGGCTCGTGCAGGTCGAGGCGGGTGAAGTAATCATGATTTTTCCGGGCGTCTGGCACCGCTACCGACCTGACTCAGCCACGGGTTGGACCGAAAAATGGATGCACTTCAATGGGGAATTGGCGCACCGACTGGTGGCGCAAGGCGTGTTTTCGCCGCTGCAGCCGGTGTGGCGGCCTGCGGACGCGGGTCGCCTAGAGTCCGAACTCGACCGCTTGCGCGCCGAGGTGCAACTGCGCCCCTCGGAAAACTCGCTGCGCATTTCGCTCCAAGGAATGGCCATCATTGCAGCCGCGTTGAGCAATAAAGCGGCCGACGACGAAGGCTCGAGTAAGCCCAGCCAACTGCCTGCACCCGCGAAAGCCGTAACCGATCCGCTGGTACAGCAAGCCGTTCACCACATCTGGACGCACGGACACAAGGAAATGGCCGTCGCGCATGTCGCGGCGGCTGTAAGCATTAATCGGCGAACGCTCGAACGCCGATTCCGCCTCGCCTTCGGGTGCGGTATTTTGGATGAAATCATCAAGTGCCGCTTCAATCGTGCGGAGCGATTAGTCCGTGAAACAGACCTGCCATTTAAAAGTATCCTAGGGCTGGCCGGTTTCGCTGGGATGGAAAATATGCGTCGCGTTTTTTTGGCGCGAACCGGCTATTCACCTGCGGCCTATCGCCAAACCATGTGCCGCCGTAGCTAGCACCTGCGGCTTTATACTTAAAATCAGGCGTTGACCACCGCCGTGGCGCAGGAGATCGAGACGAAATTGGCCAGGGTAAAACAGTAAAAGCCAAGGCCGGGTGGATCCCAAGGCCCGAGGGCCTGTGCGCCGCCCCGCGCGTTAAACAAAACGATCAGTGATCAGTACCACGGCGGGGGAGGTTGCCGTGAGGCACAGGGCAACCGAATAGGGAATCAAAACACGAAGATGCTGAAACGTGAAAAGTTTACCCCAATGTATCAATGTGACGGCCCGACCCCATTTTTACGGGCCTCGCGCCCCTTCCCAAGCGGGCCGCCGCGCCTTTGGCATCGCGAGTGAGCCGATTGCGTGGCGGAAGGATGATAAGGCATGGGTGACCGAGTTTAGTATTTCACTGAAATAGCCGATCAGACTCGCGAGGCGGCTCGTCGAGCGGCTTACGCAGCGATGGGCAAGGGGAGCGTAGTGGACGGTGTGACCATGGCGGTGGCTACAGGTGAAGCGACCACGGCAGGGGCCACCGTCGGCAAGATGCCGAAGAACTGCTCTACCTCGGCGGGGTGGGGGGGGGGAGGTCGAGGTAATGCTTGCGGATGATGCTTTCCGAATTGCCCGCCTGGAGCGCCGCCTCGCCCATCGACCGAAATTTGGCGACGTGCATCGAGATGAAGGTGTGGCGGAGGACGTCGTGGGTGAGTTTGAAGCGCTGAGTAATCCGATCCCGGAGTTGTGCCGAATTTTTAGGAATGACGGGAAAATGCTCGATTGGATAGGCGGTCAGCCAGGCGGCGAGGTTGGGCTGTAGGGTGATGCTGCGCTTCATTTTTACTTTTGAGACCTCGGGCACGATGTGGATCACTCCGGTATCTAGGCGGATGTGCTCGGGCTTGAGTTTGAGGATTTCACCGGTGCGAATGTACGGGCGAATGCCAGCGAACAGGCAAAGGGCGAAAAAGGGAACCAATGCACCCCCTTCATAGGTTTCGACGTAGCGCATGAGGTCCAAGGTTTGCGTGGCCGACAACGTTTTGGCGGAACCTCTGCGATGGGCGATGCGGTGGTAGGGGATTTTTTCGACCGGATTGGACGTGATCCAGTCCTGTTGAAACGCGAACTTGAGAAAAGTGGAGGCTACGCCCCGGCGGTTATTGAAGGTTTTTAGCGATGGGTTGCCGGTTTGTAAGTAGGCGGTTAGTAGGGGAACAGTGAGATCGGCCACCGCCGCGTTTGGGAAATGGTTTTTAAGTACGATGAGGTGGCACCGGATTGTGGTGAGTTGGGGTTTGGAGATGATCTGCCGTTCGTACTCCTTTGTTTTTACCGCGAGGTAAGCGGCGACGGCGTCGGCCAGAGGGTTTTGGCGCTGGGGTTCGCGGTAGTTGGCGAGAGCATAGTCCAGAAAGAAGCCGAGCGGGCGGGTCTGGTCGGCCAGGCGGCGGAAAGCGGTTTCAGCCTGACGGAGCTGGTCGTCGGACAGAAAGGTGGTGGCGGTGCGCAGGCCGGAGATGATCTGGGCGGCCTTGATTTCAAGGGAGGCCTTTTCAGCGGCGGCTTCTTCGGGGGACTTGAAGTTTTTGCGGATGCGGACGCTGGCGAGCCAGCCGGAGATTCTCCAAGAGGTGGTGCCGTTGCGGTTATCGAACCGGGACAGGGCAAACGTGGTATCGGTCATGTGAAGGTTGCCACGTCAACTGGCAACCTAACCTTGAAAACTCCTCGTTCAGAGGAGAAAAGTGGTGCTCGGGAAGAGCACTGTATTGAGACTATTCCCTAATGGCTTATTGAGACTTATATTGACTTATTGGGGGTAGTTTGTCCCCATTTGTCCCCAATGAATAAGGGCAAAAAAAACACCGATTGGCCGCGCATTATTAAGGTCGGTCACGCCTCCGTTACCGTTTACCGCATGGGCCACGCTGGAGCGGGCAGGGGAGTCACCCACGTCGTCGCGTGGGTATCACCAAGCGGGCGGCAGCGCCGGAAGATCGCAGACGAGTCCAAGGCGCTGGAGGAGGCCCGCCTGATCGCTGGTAAATTGTCTTCCGGCAAACTGGAGGCAGCAGAGATGACCGGTAGCGAGCGCGAGGAACTCCTGGAGGCCCGACGCATGGCTGGCAACACACCGCTACTCTCGGCGCTGCGGGAGTGGACTAGGGCGCGGCAGTTGGCTGGTGCGGACCTCATGGCCGCTGCGCAGGCGTGGAAAGACCTGCACGGCACGACGCGGAAGGAGATCACCATGCGGGAGGCATTAAAAGCCTTCCTGACTGCCAAGGAACGGCAGGGTGTGGACACGAAAGCGAGTTACCGTAAGACCCTGCCACGGCTGAACGATTCCACGCTGGCCGATTTGCCTATCAACGTCATTACCGCCGCGATGCTCGATGACTGGATTCACGAGACTTTTAAGCAGGGCGAAAACGAGACGGCCCACCCTGCCACGTTTAACACGGTTCGGAAGCGCCTCGTTTCTCTCTACCGTTGGGCGCGGAAACAGAGCTACTTGCCCCGCACTGCACAGACTGAAGCCGAGCAGTTGGAGTCAGCTCAAGAGACACGCGAAACCATCGGCATCATGGGCGTGGACAACTTCCGCGACACGCTCGCCCTCATGCGCAGCGAGCATCCCGAGCACCTCGCTGTAACCGCGCTGGCTGGATTTACCGGCCTACGTCGCAGCGAGCTGCACGCGCAGGCATGGAAAGACATCAATCTTGCGCGCGGTTTTCTAAAGGTCACATCGGCCAAGAAGAACACGCCTGCAATGCGCTTGGTCCAACTGCCCGCCGCCTGCGTGGAGTGGTTAATGATTTGCCCGCGCAAGACCGGCGAAGAGGGCGCGCTGGTATCACCACCGTGGGGAATCGACCTTGTGAGAAAATGGGCGAAGGAGGAGGAGATTCACTGCCCAGAAAACGCCTTCCGTCACAGCTTCATTTCCTACCGTGTCGCCAAAACCTCCGACGTGGCCGCCACAGCGCTAGAGGCGGGGAATTCTGCCACCGTCATCTTTAAGCATTACCGTGAGTTGGTCGGGAAGCCGGAGGGCGAGGCGTGGTTTTCCATCAGTCCGAACGCGACCTCCGCCACCGGCGAGGTTGTGGAGTTTCCCGCCAAAAAAACAGCCTAAAACCGTATTCAGATTCCTGATTCCCTGCCCGCTTCCATCACCGGAGGCGGGTTTTTTGTGTCCAGATGCCAAAAAATAATCAGGCGCAACCATTGAACCAATAGCGGCTTGCGAAAACAGGGGCGCGAAAGAGAAAAAAATCGTCATGCAGTGCTTGCGCGTATCCATAAACTCAACACACATCCACCTCGTTAGCGTATCCAAAACAGAAATACGCTACTGCCTAACCAACTAAAACCAAGCCCCCACCAATAAACCAAACACCCGCCAACGCAAGCCCTACACATGCACGCATCACCATCCATCGGGTTCTCCCGAAAATTACTCAAATCAAGCGCGGTCCGCTCGGCCCTCGGCTTTTCT
>JBILJE010000178.1:0-6758 GCA_044377395.1 Rariglobus sp.
TGCGGCAAAAGATGATGTGGAACGGTTCGTTAAACGGCGGCTGGCCCTCCAGCAGGTTGAGCTGGCTGAAGCGCACGGTGTCACGGATAGCGGCTTTGACGCGGTAAAGCCCGGCCTGTTCGCCGAAGCCGGTTTGAAAATAGGCTTTGGCGGTGGCCGGGGGGATGCGCGCGACGGTTTCGGCCGGATAGATGCCGGCTTTGGCCTTGGCGAGGATGCGCGTGGAGATGTCGGTGGCCTCGAACTGGCGCGGCCAGGACGGCGGGTGGGCGTTAAAATATTCGTCGAGGGCGATGGCCACCGAGTAAACCTCCTCACCGCTCGAACTGGCGGCGCTCCAGACGCGCAAGGTGGACCACGACTCCTTTTGGCGGCGGCGGGCTAAGTCGGGCAAAATGATCTCCTTAAGTGCGGTAAAGTGGCCGTCTTCGCGGAAAAAGTAGGTGTGATTGGTGGAGATCACGTCGATCAGGTTGCCCAGTTCTTCGGCGCCGGCGGGGGTGCGCAGCAGATCGCAGTAATCGCTGATGGTGGCCTTGCCGGTGGCGCGCAGGCGTTTACCGAGGCGGGCGCTGACCAGCTCCTGCTTGTCTTCGCCGAGATTGATGCGGCTGTTTTTGTAAACGATGTCGCGGATGAACTGATAATCTTTGGGGAGCATGGGGAAGGTCATGGTGATATCGGCGCGTTGGCGGAAAAATGAACCCGCGGACGTTAAATCGCCGGAATTTTTATTTTCACGGTGTTCGCCAAAAGGGGGTGGGGCCGAGCGAGAGCGGTGATGAAGGACGACGGGGAGGGGGGGCGGCGGGTAAGGTTTGCGCGCGGACCCTGGGGCGGGTTTATCGTCGGGGCATGGCCAGCGCCCCTTCAATCCTTTGGATCGTCACCACCCAGTGGCGTGCGCAGGCGTGTGGTTACGCGGGAGACCCGAACGCCCGCACGCCGCACCTCGATGCCTTGGCGGCGCGTAGTATTAACTACCAGCAGGCCGTGACGCCGCACCCGTTCGGGCCTTTTGCCCGCGCCGCCTTATTTACAGGTGTTCCGTCGCCGGAAAATGGCGTGCGCAATTACTACGATGCGCTGCCGAACGGGGCGCGAACGATTGCGCATGAGTTAAACGAAATCGGCTACCACACGGCATTTTTTGGCAAGTGGCACCTCGGGGCGCGTGATCCTGCAGCGGCGTTGGTGGGTGAGGCTCATGCGCGCGCAGTCGTGCCTCCGGAGGCACGCGGCGGCTTCGCTTTTTGGGAGGGGTTTGAGAGCGGGTTTTTGCTCAATGACCCGTGGTTGCACGGCACGCGGCTGGCTGAGCCGACGCGGTTTACGGGTTACCAAAGCGACGTGGTCTGTTCGCGTGCGGCCGAGTGGATTTCGGGCGCTTCCCATCAACTAGCGGCAGGTGCCAGCCCGTGGTTTGCGGTGGTCAGTTTGGAGGCGCCGCATCCGCCTTATGATGCTCCGGCAGCGGGCGTGTCGGCTCGCCCCGTGACGTTGGCTGACAACGTTCCGCGTGGCGGTGAAGTCGCGACGAAAGCCGCCCGTGAACTGGCCGGATATTATGCACACATCGAGGCGACTGATCGCGCCATCGGGCGGTTGCTGGCAACGGTACCCGAGGAGGTGATCGTGGTGTTCACCTCGGTGCACGGCGACATGCACGGCGCGCACGGGCTTTTTCGCAAAGGCTGGCCGCACGAGGAAAGTGTGCGCGTGCCGCTATTGGTGCGAGGCGCGGCAGGCGGGCGGAGTTCCTCCGAACCGGTGTCGTTAACCGATTTGCCGGCGATGACCCTCGCGTGGGCGCAGGGTCAGGGGTGGGTTTGCGGGCGCGAGCGGACCGAGATTTCCATGCCGAGCGTGGTGGCGTTGCCGCTGCAATGCGACCGGGCTTGGGCCGGCTGGCGTTCGCCCACGCGGAAGGAAATTTTTAACGCCGACGGATCGCCGTGGCTGAGCTTTGATTTGTGCGCGGATCCGGGTGAAACGCGTAATTTAAGCGGCGGCTAATGGGCAGTAACCTTCGATTCGCCACCTTCGAAGTTACTTCCTACTTGGGTTCGATGCGGTGGTGGCTGCGTTTCCGGCAGCCATCGGAACAGTACTTCACCTCGGCCCAAACCTTTTCCCATTTCTTGCGCCAGTTGAACGGCCGCCCGCAGACCACACAGGTTTTCTCCGGCAAGTCGGACTTTTTACGCATTTTAGGCATGGACGATTTTCTTTAGAAACTCACCGGCTAAACAAGTCGGTCTCCGGTGCACGGGCGCCGGCGGCGGGTTGCGGCGCACCACCGTGGGTGCGGATTTCGGCGGCGCGCGTTTGGATCGCGCTGACCTCGGTTGGGCTGAGGCGGGCGAGGTTTTTTACCTGTAAACCCATACGCGGGTTGCTCGCCAGCAGGCGTTCGTGGCGAAGCAAAAAATCCCAGTACAGCGTGGTAAAAGGGCAGGCTTTGGCACCGATGCGCTGCGCCGGATCAAAGCGGCAGCCCGCGCAGGCGTTGCTCATGCGGTCGATGTAGTTGCCCGTCGCCACGTACGGTTTTGATGCCATCAGGCCGCCGTCGGCGTATTGCGACATGCCGAGGGTGTTGGGCAACTCCACCCACTCGACCGCATCGACATAAACGCCGAGGTACCAGGCGCAGATTTCCTTCGGGCGCACCCCCAGTAGCAGCGAGTAAAGTCCGGTGACCATCAGCCGCTGAATGTGGTGGGCGTAACCGTGTTGTAGGGTTTGCCCGATGGCGTCTCGCAAGCAGGCCATTTCGGTTTTTCCGGTCCAATAAAACCCGGGTAACGGCTGGTCGGCGCCGAGTGCGTTGAGTTCGCCGTACGCGGGCATTTTCAACCAATAAATCCCGCGCACAAACTCGCGCCAGCCGAGGATTTGACGGATAAACCCTTCGGCGCTGGCCAGGCTGACGCGGCCGGTGCGGTAGGCGTCCTCGGCTGCTCGGATCACGTCGCGCGGATCGAGTAGTTTGAGGTTCATCGCAGCCGAAAGGCGCGAATGGTAAAGCCACGGTTCCCCGGTCCAAATGGCGTCTTGAAACTGGCCGAACGCTGCGAGGCGGTGCGTGATAAAATCCGCCAGTGCCCGCTGCGCATCCGCGGGGGTTACCGGCCAGTCGAAGCTCTTTAGGTCGCCGGCATGGCTGGCGAACCGGGTTCGGACCAGGGTGAGCACTTCGGCGGTGATCGGGTCGGGCGGAAACGCGACAGGCGTCGGCAACGGACCAGGCCCGCTTTTGGGGAAACTGCCACGGTTGTCGTGATCGAAATTCCATTGGCCTCCCTCGGGTTCGTTGTCGGCTGTGACCAACACGCCGTGCAGCCGGCGCATCTCGCGATAAAAAAACTCCATGCGCAGCTTCTTGCGGTTCGCCGCGTGCTGGTGGAAACGCTCCAGCGTACACATAAAATGCCGGTCGGAGCGGATCGTTAGCGGGAGGCCGAGGGTGGCGGCGGCGGTTTCCAGCGCTTGCCGCACCCGGTGCTCGCCGGGTTCGGTGATGATCAGCTGGTCGGGACCGCAGTGGCGGACGGCGCGGGCCAGCTCGCTAGCGAGGGTCTGGGTGTTAGCCGTGTCATCGAGCGCGGCGTAGTGAACCGTAATGCCTTTTGCCCGCAGCGCGTCGCGGTGGTGGCGCATGGCGGCGAGGAAGATCGCGATGCGCGGCAGCGTCGAAGGGACGTGTTCGGACTCCTCGGCGACTTCGGCCATCCAGACCGCATCGAGGTCGGGATCAAAGCCGTCGAAGGCGGATGAATCGGCGTTGAGTTGGTCGCCAAGAACCAGAACGAGATTACGCATGAAGGTTAAAGGGGGCGCTAGAGGCGGTGGGCGGAGTTTGCGGGAATTGGGTGGGAAGTGGGCGGGGACGTTAACCACAACCTGCGAATTGTCATTTACGAGGGGCAGAAATCCGCGCCCCGGCAGCGGGCGGGCGTTCAGGCGATGGTGATGAGCCCGAGTAGCAGGCCCACACGGATAGTCCAAAGGGCGGTGCGCACGGCGTTAAGCCGATTGAGGCGGGCAATGCTGGCGGCGTCCGGTGCAGCTTGTAAGTGGGCGTGTACGGGTACGATTAACCCGAAAGTCAGCGCCCATATCAGGATCAGCGCCACTGCGGATGCCCAAGTCAGGGCCGAAGTGGGGGGAAACCTTTGTTACGTCCGGTTCTGTGGTTTCGGCAGTTGGGTTGGTTTATCTCTTATGCGCGGAGCGGTGTTGGCATATGGCCTGCTCAACTAACCTATGATTATCCCTCGTACCTGGAGCGGATTATTCTGGCGGTTCGGTCGGCCACAAAATGGCGGCCGATCCTTTTGAATTTGTGAGCAACCCACCCTGTAGGTCCGCGTTCAAAACCAACCAAATCATCATGGCCTTTCATTCCTTCCTTTCCTCTCATCGCCTGCATTGGGGGGCTTCGCGCCCGTGGAGCGACTCGTTACCGGTTCAGCTCGATCGGGTTTTACATGAACTGTCGCTCCAGTTGCACGGAGCGCCCGGTCACCTCGATTCTAAACCGGACGCCCTTTCCATGCCGCAGTCCTCGTCGATGTCGCAGATTGGTTTTGTTGTCGAACCGGGTCCTTAGTCGGCCGTAACATGAGGCATGTCCGATTGAGTTCTGACGTAGCTCGGTGCTTTAGCCCGCAGGTTTGAACGAATTCCCCTCATAGTTGCCGATGCGGGCTAAAGCACCGTATTGCGCTGCCTCAGAAGCTTTTATTGCACGTTTCATTGCGGGAGCCTTTGGGGGTTTATAAAGCGCAGGGAAGCCTGAGAAACGCCGCTCGTTTTAATGCCCGTCATCACTCAAGTCGGCCCGGTTTGTGCCGTTAGATGAGGCACAGCTATGTCCACCGATTTGAGTAACACTGAGCGGGTAAATCCGGACGGTTCCGAGACTGTGTCGGTGGCTGAAGTGGTGCCGGCGGGGGTTTTACCCGTTCCCAAGACGCTTTGGCGCAACTTGTATTCGATCATCGAAGCACTGCCGGACAAGGGCGGGGCTAAGCGTTGGAGCGCGACTCGAACCGACTCCGCTGAGGAGTTGGTGCTGTGCTTTACGCCCGAGGTAAAGAATTCGCCGCGTTCAGTGATTTGGAAACAGCTGCAAAATATCGATTTGAGCCACCTGCAGCGCGCCAAAGAAGCCTTTGTTGTCGGCGCGTACCGAGTGGAGGTGTGCGGCGAAACTGCGGGTGTGGCGCTGGATGTCTGGCGGCGGGAACACCCCACGCTTGAAGACACCGTGGTGGAGACGATCGTGCGGCAGTTAACCGAGGCGATCGGCGTGTTACAGGCCAGTGGGTTGGTTCACCTCGGAATCTGCCCCAGTGCCATTTTTATCAGCGAGCCCCAGGGGAAAGTACATTGTACTTTGGGCGGTATGGAAGGGGTCACCGCTTTCGAGAAAACCCTGCCAATTGAGGTGATCAGCGATCCGTTTTACGCGCCGCCGGAAGCCGTGTTGCTAGAAGCCCATGATCCAGGGCCGTTGTTGTGCTCTTGGGACTGGTGGTCACTCGGCCGTGTGGTGCAGGAGCTAATCCTTGGCCACCCTGTGATCGATGATCTTCCCGGCGCCAGTGCCACGGAAACTCCGGCTGAACGAATCGCGCGCGCCGAAGCCTTGTTGCTCGAACAAGCCGAAGGAGGCATGCGTGCTGGTGCCGTGGAGGCGATGCCGCCTGCCGAGGCCCGCATGAACCAGCTGTTGCGCGGCCTGCTTGCCAGCGCCTCGGAGGTTCGCTGGGGCATGGAGGCCATGGATAGTTGGTCACGGCAGTTGCCCGTGAAGGAAAACTACGCCACCAAGCGCACCGAAACCAAATTCCTGTGGCGAGGCCGACGTTATTCCGTTCCTGACGCCGCAAAGGCCTTTCAGGCGGAGGCGAACTGGGCCGAGGCGGTTACCAATATTTTCGATATCGATACACCTGGGGCGCTGGGGCACTTTATTCGCAACGCCCCGGATAAAAATGGCTACTCTGCGCAGCTGCGCGAACTGCGCCAGTTGGCTGAAGTGGCACCGTTGAATGCCTTGCCGAAAGCGCTGCAACGCGAGGTGGTGACGAGTATTGCACTGCTGGCCTTGGGTGCAAAAAACCTGGTCTGGCGGGGCAAGCGGCTCGACGGTGAAAGCCTTCCCTCATTGCTCGAGGAGTCGGCTGATAACCCCGATTCCTATGCGCTGGTGCGGGCATTTACCCAACGCACACTGACCACGAAAATTGATCGTCACGATCATGCTGCGGGCAAATCACTCACCCAAGCGGGGCGCTACGCCGAAGACGCCGAGGCCATCATTCGCCGCAATGGTTGGCTAAAAGACGCCGAGGAGGGCGCGTCGGAGCGGATTTTCCGCCTCTCGATTAGCGCGGAATCGGCGTTACTGGCCATTCGTGAAGGCCTGCAAAAAATCTACGCCTGCAGCACGCATTATTCGCTCGAGCGGTCTTTTCGATCGGTGAAGCCGACGCGGGTGGATCTGGTCTTAATCGCTTGGATTGAGCCGAGGGCGGCGGAACAGGGCTTTGTTACCCATGAGGACTGGCAAGCTCAGCAGCTGGTGCTGTTGCGCGAGCGCAGTGTGCCGCTCGTGGCCAAACTTTTCTGGGCCAACCTAGATCGGGCGCTTGAAGCGGGTCCGGTGGTGTTTGGGGCGCTGCCCACGGTATTGGGCATTTGGGGCGTGGCCAGCGCGGTCATGGCAGTGCTTTTCCCGGGGCCCC
>JBILJE010000007.1:0-23580 GCA_044377395.1 Rariglobus sp.
ATAACCGTTACCGAGGCTGCAGTTGCCTCAACAGGAGTGGGCGTACGTGTGGCGGTGATTACTACAGGGGAAAGAACCAATGGTGATTCGGCGCCGACCCTAACAGTTTTATTCGCAGAGGTCGCTTCATCTAAAAGCGGTGCTTCATTTGCTATAACAAATGAATGAAAAGCGGATACGGATACCGCGCTGCAAATTATCAATAACCGGCGCGCCAAAGCGCTCCGGGACGGAGTGGTGGTTTTCATGAGTCAGGGTCTGGACGCAGTGCGAGCAGACGAACCTGTTGAAAAACAAAGTCCGCACCCTGCCCTCACGCTTCATTTTGCGATGAAGATTTCGCGGATTGGTCGCCCGCAAAGTTTAGCGACCACCGCGTGAGCACGCCCGGACGGGATATTCGGACTCCGTATTTCGTGCGCACGCAGGGCGCAAATCCCAAAGGCTCAAATCCTAAACCCCAAAAGTGCGGCGGTGGCCGCTGACTCTTTTGGAATTTGGGTTTTGAACGTTTGGTATTTGCGCGCCTGCGCGCCGCGTCCTCGCCCCTCGCCTTCACCGGATGCGACTCCGATTGGCTTTGCCCCTGCGTTCGTTCGCAAGGTGTGGGTTTGGTTTGATACGTTACCGCAGCGCAACTGTGGCCGATTCTAACGGCCTTCCCCGCTGCCCGGACAAAAATTTTAAAAGAACAACGAACCGTCTGCTACCCTGCCGCCCGCCACCGTCCTCTTCAACGCCCAAGCCTGTGCAACCATTGCCAAAGCGTACGCGTTTTCTGTAGCCGTTGCCGAACGACACGTGAGCCGACGCAAACCAGCAAACGCATCAACACATCCGCATGTAAAGATATGTTTCTTGCATCGGTGGTGATTTTACCTTGGTTTGCCGCTTCAACTCGCAAATCTCACCCGCCATGTCCGCCGCCGCCACCTTGCCCGAATCCACCTCTTTTGCCGCCCTTCGCGAGCTGTTCGCCCGCCGCATTGCCGTGCTCGACGGCGCCATGGGCTCGATGGTCCAGACCTACAACCTCACCGAGGCGGATTTCCGCGGCACCCAGTTCGCCGACTATCCGCACGATTTGAAGGGTAACAACGACCTGCTCTGCCTCACCAAGCCAGCCGTCATCGAGGAAATCCACGCGGCTTATTTCGCCGCCGGGGCCGATATCGTCGAAACCAATTCGTTTTCCGCCACCACGATCGGTATGGCCGATTACCACCTTGAAGCGATCGTCACCGAGCTTAACCACGCCGCAGTTGCCTGCGCCCTGCGCGCCGCCCGAGCAGCCGAGGCAGCCACTCCCGGCCGCCGCTGTTTTGTCGCCGGTGCCATCGGCCCGCTCAACCGCACGCTCTCGATGTCCCCGGATGTTAACCGCCCCGACTACCGCGCCGTAACCTGGGCCGGCGTCGTCGAAGCCTACACCCAGCAAACCCGCGCCCTCATCGACGCCGGCGTCGACATACTGCTGGTCGAAACGATCTTCGACACCCTCAATTCCAAGGCCGCACTCTTCGCCATCGAAGGCGTCTTTGAGGAGAAAAAAATCCGCCTGCCGGTGATGATTTCGGTGACGATTACCGATGCCTCCGGTCGCACGCTCTCCGGTCAAACCACCGAGGCTTTCTATAACAGTATTCGCCACGCGAAGCCGTTTTCGGTCGGCATCAACTGTGCCCTCGGCGGTCGCGCCATGCGCCCGTACATCGAGGAACTGTCCCGCATCGCCGACTGCCACATCACCTGTTACCCCAACGCCGGCCTGCCCAACGCGTTTGGCGGCTACGACGAGTCGCCCGCTGACATGGCGGAAATCCAGCGCGAGTTCGCCACCGCTGGCCTGGTTAACATGGTCGGCGGCTGCTGCGGTTCTACTCCGCCCCACATCGGCGCCATCGCCGACGCCGTGCGCGGACTCCCGCCGCGCAAACCGCCCGTCATCCCCACCGCCCTGCGCCTCAGCGGCCTCGAACCCCTGACGGCCTGATCGCAGCGAAATGTCCAATTCCCAATGACCAATTCCCAATGAAGAATCCCCCACTCACCACTCACTCCCTCGGCCATTGGGCATTGGGCCTTGGTCATTCGTCATTGGCCATTGGTCGTTGGTCATTGGCCATTGGTCCTTGGTCATTGATCATTGGTCATTCGTCCTTGGTCCTTGGTCCTTGGTCCTTGGTCATTCTCTAAGCCATGCAAAGCTCCGCCGCCTCCTCCTTCCTTGTCGTTGGTGAACGCACCAACATCACTGGTTCGCCCAAGTTCGCCAAGGCCCTCAAGGCCGGCGACTGGGACGCCTGCCTCGCCATCGCCAAACAACAGGTCGAGTCCGGCGCCAACATCATCGACATCAACGTCGACGAGGCGCTCATCGAGGGCGAAACCACCATGGTCAAGTTCCTCAACTTGATCGCCGCCGAGCCCGACATCACCCGCGTGCCGGTCATGATCGACTCCTCCAAGTGGTCCGTCCTCGAAGCGGGCCTGCAATGCCTCCAGGGCAAAGGCATCGTCAATTCTATCTCGCTCAAGGACGGCGAAACCGAGTTCCTGCGCCGCGCCCACCTGCTCATGCGCTACGGCGCCGCCGCCGTGGTGATGGCCTTCGATGAACAGGGCCAGGCCGCCACCCGAGACGAAAAAGTCCGCATCTGCACCCGCGCCTACCGGCTACTCGTCGACACCCTCGGCTTCCCGCCCGAGGACATCATTTTTGACCCCAACATCCTCACCGTCGCCACCGGCATCGAGGAGCACAACAACTACGCGGTCGATTTCATCGAGGCCACCCGGATCATCAAAGCCACCCTGCCCCACGCCAAAGTTTCGGGCGGTCTTTCCAACGTCTCCTTCAGTTTCCGCGGCAACAATCCGGTGCGCGAAGCCATACACACCGTGTTCCTTTACCACGCCATCAAGGCGGGCATGGACATGGCGATCGTCAATGCCGGCATGTTGGGCAACTACGACGAGATCGAGCCCGAGCTACGCCAGCTCTGCGAAGACGTCATCCTCAACCGCCACGCCGACGCCACCGAAAAGCTGATCATTAAAGCCGACGCGATTAAGGCCGAGCTCGACGCCGCAAAAGCCGGCGGAGTCGTCGCCGACAAAGCCCCGCTCGATGAATGGCGCAATGGCACGGTCGAGGCCCGTCTTTCCTACGCCTTGGTCAAAGGCATCGACACGTTTGTTGAGCAAGACACCGAGGAGTGCCGCCAAAAGTATCCGCGCCCCCTCGACATCATCGAAGGCCCGCTCATGGACGGCATGCGCGTGGTCGGCGACCTGTTCGGCGCCGGCAAAATGTTTCTCCCTCAAGTCGTGAAAAGTGCCCGCGTGATGAAGCGCTCGGTCGCCTACCTCACGCCGTTTATGGAAGCCGAAAAAGCCCGTGCCGCCGCCGCCGGCGAGGCCACCCGCGCCCAGGGAAAATTCCTCATCGCGACCGTCAAGGGCGACGTCCACGACATCGGCAAAAACATCGTTGGTGTGGTGCTGGCGTGCAACAACTACGAGGTCGTCGACCTCGGCGTGATGGTGTCGTGCGACAAGATTTTATCCGAAGCCAAACGCATCGGCGCCGACGTAATTGGCCTGTCCGGCCTGATCACCCCGTCGCTCGACGAGATGGTCCACGTCGCCAAGGAAATGAAACGCCAGGGTTTCACCGTGCCCCTGCTTGTCGGTGGCGCGACCACCAGCCCAGCGCATACGGCAGTCAAAGTCGCCCCCGAATACCCGCACGGCGTAGTCCACGTGCTCGACGCCTCGCGTGTGGTCAACGTGGTCAGCTCACTGCTCTCCCCCGAACAGAAACCCGCCTTCCTCGCCGAGGTCGTAGCCAAGCAGGATAAGTCCCGCGAAGAGTTCGCCGCCCGCCGCAACAAGCGCCCGCTGCTCTCGCTCGACCAAGCCCGCGCCCGCGCCCCGCAGTTCGACTGGGCCAACGTCGATTTGCCCAAACCCGCCTTCCTCGGCACTCAGGTTTACCACGACGCCAGCGTGCAGGAGCTGCTCGAAAAGGAGTTCATCGACTGGGGACCGTTCTTCAGCGCGTGGGAACTGCACGGACGTTACCCCGAGATCCTCACCGACGAAATTGTAGGCGAAGAGGCGACCAAACTCTTGGCCGATGCCCGGGCGATGTTCGCCCGCATCATCGCCGAAAAGCGCTTCAACCCGAAGGCCATCCACACCTTCTGGCCGGCCAATTCGGTGGGCGACGCGGTGGAGATTTACACCGACGAAACACGCACCGAGGTGCTGCACACGTTCCACTTCCTGCGCCAGCAGCTGGAAAAGCCCGCCGACCAGTTTAACCACTGTCTGGCTGACTACATTGCGCCGAAGAGCAGCGGCCGCGCTGACTACCTCGGTAGTTTTGCGGTGACGGCGGGCGACGGCGTGGAGAAGTTTTCCCACGAATTCAAAGCGGCGGGCGACGACTACAACGCGATTATGGTGCAGGCGCTTGGCGACCGCATTGCCGAGGCGATGGCGGAGTTTTTCCACAAAAAGACCCGCGACCTGTGCGGTTACGGCCTCACCGAAAACCTGAGCGCGTACGACATCATTCGCGAAAAGTACCGCAGCATCCGCCCCGCGCCCGGGTATCCGGCGTGCCCCGATCACCGCCACAAACCGCAGCTGTGGAACTTGGTGCCGGTCGAAAAGGAAATCGGCATTGGGCTCACGGAGAGTTGCGCGATGTACCCGGCGAGCAGTGTGAGCGGGTTTTATTTCAACCACCCGGAGTCGAAGTATTTCGCGGTGGGCAAGCTCGGCCGCGACCAGGTGACCGAGTACGCCGGACGCAGCGGCTGGACGCTAGCCGAGTGCGAAAAGTGGCTCGGGCCGTACCTCGACTACGACGCGAGCTAGAGTTTTTGAATAAAGTCAGCGGCGTAGAAAAAGTAGCGCAGACTTCCAGTCTGCTCCGCGCGTCAAAGCAGGCTGGAGGCCTGCGCTACTTCCCGGCCGCAGTTTTATAATGCAACTTTTAGGGAGAACGCGTCCACTGCACCACCGTTATGCCCGCCCTGCCCGCGCCCCGCGCCCATTCCACCAGCCTGCTGTTGATGCTGGGATCGACCGTGTGCTTTATCGCCAACGTGCTGCTGATCCGCGCGCTCGGGCAAATGGGCAACGCGAGCGTTTGGGTGATCACCTCGGCGCGCTTCCTCATCGGGCTGGCGATCGTGATGACGCTGTACCGCCGCGAGTTTCAGCCCAAGCACCTGTTTAGCCACGGCAAACTGATCGAGCGTGGCCTGCTAGGCGGCCTGTGCACCTTCGGGTTTTATTACACGATTCCGCTCCTAGGCGCGGGGCGCGCCACATTTATCAACAACACCTACGTGATTTGGGGCGGGCTGTTCGCGGTGTTTGCACTGCGCGAACGCCTGCGGCCCCTGCTTCTGCTCGGCGCGACCGTCACGCTGCTCGGACTCGGGCTGCTCACCAATCCCTTTGCCGGCACGACAGACGGCGCGTTTTTTTATGAACTCATTGCGCTGCTCAACGCGTTTGGCGCGGCGTGGATCGTCGTCACCATTCGCCAACTGCACGCGCGCGAACACAGCTCGACGATCTTCGCCGCCCAATGTGTTTACGGCCTACTCCTGTGTCTTGGCCCCGCCCTCGCCAATTTTACGGCGATCAGTCCGGCGGCGTGGGCTGTAATTATTGTGGCGAGCGTGTGCGCCAGCGCCGGCCAACTCCTGATGACCCAAGCCTTCCGCGACCTCTCGGTGGCCGAAGGGTCGCTGATGCAAATGCTCGTGCCACTGGGCATCGCGCTGGGCGGGGCGGTGTTTTTCCAAGAGCACTTCACCGCGCTGGAGCTTTGCGGCGGGGCGCTCATCCTGGCCGGCACTGCCGTGACTGCGGTGCGCAAATCCTAACGGCCAACCGGCGCACGAAATGATTGGTGATCACGGCGACGTAGGGCGTGGGGCCGACCATCAATTGGCCGGTGTATCCGTCGATGCCCAGGTCGATGAGGGTAAAGGTCTTGAGTTTACAAATAAACGACAACTCAAGGTCGGTGAAGTTTGTCAGCGGGCATGTTCATGTGCGGGTTGGCGGCGTTATGAGTGTACGCAAAGAGCGGTCTCATACCATTTCGCTTTCAAAAATATAATAACCATGCCTTCTGGGGAAGCCCCAGAAAGCTTTTTTATGCGCCCACCTAAAGATTTTCCGGCGAATACCGCTGAGCGAATGAGGTTCTTGCTTCGCCGAGCCAAGGACATTGCAGAGCAACGGCGTATCCAAGCAGTTTTGATGCGAGCTTCAGACGCGTTACCCCCAACCAAGATAGCCGAGTTGACCGGTTTGAGCGTGCACTCGGTGCGTGTGCTTCATTCCCGGTTTTTACGGGAGGGAGAGGCCTGCGTGATCGGTCGGCCCGGTCGAGGTGGACGCCGGCGCACGTTGTTAACCGCCGAACAGACCAAGACCCTGCTTGATCGGCACGCTCCGGCGGCGGCCCAGGGAGGTATCGTCGTGGCCAATGTCTTCAAGCGGGATTACGAACAGCTGGTCGGGCACAAGGTCGCCCTCTCCAGCATCTATCGTCTGCTGGCCAAGGCTGGTTGGCGTAAACTCGCGCCCAGGCCCAGTCACCCCAAGAAGGATCCGGCAGCGGAGTCGGCTTTTAAAAAAACTTCGCTGCGGAAGTAGCCGCTGAGCGCGCCCGGCTGGGGCGCACCCCACTGGTGGTGTTCATGGACGAGGGACGTTTTGGACGCATCAGCAATCTGACCGATTGCTGGGCTCCGGCCCCCCATTCGACCCAAGGTACCCCGCCAAGTCGTCCGGGAGTCGTTGTATGCCTTTGCGGCTGTCGCACCCGAACGCGGCGAACTGGTTCATCGACTTTCCCCCAAGTGCAACACTGCCGCCATGTCTTTGTTCCTGCTAGACCTGCTCGATGCCTGGCCCGATGAGCCGCTCTTGCTCGTACTTGATGGCGCGGGCTGGCACAAGGCGCGGTCTTTGCCGGTGCCTGAGCGACTTCGTCTCTGGCATCTGCCTCCCTATTGCCCCGAATGCAATCCGAGCGAACACATCTGGGACGAAATTCGGGAAAAGGGCTTTGCCAACCAGCTCTTTGCCACCCTTGCCGATGTTGAAGTTCGGCTAAAAACCCAGCTGGAGGAACTCGCGGCAGACTCCAATCGCCTTCGTAGCCTTACCTTCTTCCCTTGGCTCGCCTCCTGGTTATTATACCTTTGAAAGCGAAATAGTATAAGCGAGAACGTTTGGTCGCTGAATTATGGCTCCAACAAAAGACATTAAAATGCTAGCTTGAGGCTAACTTTGAGTGACCAAGGACAGGTATTGTCGTTGGGATTGTAAAACGAGCGCTTCGGGCAGTCGAATTTAGCGTTAAGAGACGTTTTTCGGCCCATAATCGAGGTGGATTTCCCGGTTCGGGCCGAGATTTCGAGCTCCAGCAAGAAAACACCCCTTCGTCGTGAGCTTCAGCAAGACCCCCGGGGCGATAGTGCCCTTCGGTCCCCCATTCTGAGCGGTAGCAATCGGAGCAACGTAGGGACTTAGCGACTACAGGCATTTATTGTCAGCCAACTCACGCCCTTTCCGGCGGTACGGTACGGCATCAACACGTGAGCTCCAGCAATGTGCTGAGAGATGGAGCCCGCTAATCGCCCACCGTCACTGTGAAGTAGCCAGGGGCATTGGTGCTTTTAGATGGCCCGCTTGATTGAGATGCTTGCCAAGCGTAATGCCGCAAGGCAGTATTGCGGCATGACACTTACTCTCCCCATCAGCAAACGCGGTGGCCTCACTCTGCCGCCCGCTCTTCGTCGCAAGCTCGGTCTCGATGGCCTCGATAGCCCACTGGTGATTGTGGAGGAACGGGATGGGGGGCTTTTTCTGCAAGCAGCCGCCGCAGTGCCCGTACGCAACATTCCGCGTGAAAAACTAGCCCACTGGGTCTCCCGTGATGAAGCCGAAATGGCCACCTTCACCCGCTTAGGGAAGGCCAAGTCGAAGAAGTGAAGCTTTTCATTGACACCAGCGTCTTGCTCGCTGCCGCTGGTTCGGCAAAGGGTGCCTCGCGCTACCTGTTTACACACGCCGAAGCCAACGGATGGGAGTTGCTTTCGTCGCTTTATTGCGTCGAGGAGACCGATCGAAACGCCCGCAAGCTCGGCCCCAAGGCCCAGCCCTATTGGAGAGCGTGCCTGCTGCCTCGACTCACCCTTGTCCCCATCGAACTAGCCTATGACAAGGTGCTGGTGTTTCCCAAATCCAAGGATCGCCCCGTCCTGCTTTCCGCACTCGGTGCCGAGGCCGACGTTTTACTCACTCTCGACGAATCCGATTTCCAGAAGGTGATTGGGACACAGGTTTACAGTCTGCAAGTTCGTAGCCCCGGCCTCTTTCTAATCGACCAGCGCGCGGCTGGTCGTCTCTGAGCCCTCCGATGCGCCACAGGCATTCCCGCCTGTGTAGCCGGATGGGCATCACAGGTTTTTCCGCTCACACTGGGGAGGGCAAACTCGGGCGAAACAAGTGGAGTCCAGTGCCGTAACGAGCCAGCGGGAGGTGAAGTGGCGATAGATCGTGCCCTTGGGCAACAAACGAGCGGTCGAATTCGAAAGCGTAAGCCGGCAGATCGGCGCGATAAGCCAACGTAGCCATCGGCTCGCCCAGAAATCGTAACTTGAGTAACAGCGGTTCGGGGGTGGTCATCGCTTAGTCCTTGGTTTTGGCCAGTCTCACCCGCGTACGGGTTTTCAGCGGCTGACCGGCTGCAAGAAACGCCTCGATACTCTGCGGTGCAGCCGGAGATGGCTTGAGGGAGTCCAATAACCCGTCCGCTAGACCGAGCGTGACGAGCAGTTTGGCGAAACCGGAAAGCCCGATTTGGCCGGTGCGCTCGAAGCGCCGCAGGGTGGCGATTGCCACACCGCTGCGGGACGCCAAATCGGTCTGCCGCCAGCCGAGTGCCTGACGATGGGCGCGTAACGACGCCGCAGCTTCACCCAGGACGTCTGACTCATTTTTTAATGATAACATGTTAATACTTAAATTAACTTATAGGCATCAAAATATCATTTATGATCCATAAAGTAGGAATGTGGGAGATCGCGACAATCCTTTTCTCGCCAAAACGAGCTAACCTGTTTGCCCCTGGTATTCGACCCAACGACGGAAAAAGGGGCTATCAAAAACAACTCCCCGATCGCCCCGAACCAAGATTTGACGCTTTAACAAGTGCTCGATTGCTGTCGCCGCAGTCGACGCCGCGGTGACACCAAACTTACGGAGAGTTCCTGCGGCGGTAGATCGGTGCGCCACACTTCAGCGGAGGCGGCGCGATTCAGTTCGGATCATGGACTTGGGCCCGGACCAGTCGTTTGACCATTGCCTGCCGAGGGAGTGGAACGATGCGTCCATTTGGGGCCACCATCGGCCCCTCAGGACATTCCAGATCGGTAGCTGAGCCCCTATCGTATCTCCGCCACTTTCAATTCGATCCGTCCGGTCTTCGGTTTTTCGAAGGGCCCCGGAGTGGGATGCTGCGGATCACGTGGCTTGCCAAAGAAGTCCACGTCGATGCGCAGCGGCGAGCCGTCCGGGTTGGTGTAGCCCTGCTTGGGCAGCGTGGCGAGGCCAAGGACCTCGGTGGTGACCAAGCGGGTGCGGTCGGAGGACGGCAGGGCGGGATCGACGGAGATCTGCAGGAAAAAACCATCCGGACGTTTAACAAGCCGTACCTGATCCGCAGTGTTCTCGGCCAGCACAAGCGGTGTCGGTTCATCATCGCGCGGGGTGGCACCCCCAACGTAGGCATTGCCGACCAGCAGGTCGGGCATGCGGCGCTTGGGGAGGTCGCCGATCCGGATGCCGGGACCGAACCAATTGTTGAGGAAGCGCTCGTCGCCGTGCGGGAAGTTCTCATTCGATACATGGGTGGTGGAATAGGGTTGCAACAGTGGGGTGTGCCGACCGTCCCGCTGATTGATTTCCAGCCGTCCCACCATCAGGTTGTGCACATAGGCCGATCCCTGCGCATTCAGGAAGGCTGGGGTCCCGGACAGCATGATGTTGTTGTCGACCAGGGTTGGGCCGTGGGTGGCCTCGAGAAAGATATCCCGGCCATTGTCGTGGAGCAGGTTGCGCGATACCCGTGCCCCCTGGGCCATCCAATCGAGCCAGATGCCCAAGGGCGTGCGGTAGATGTGGTTGTCGGAGATGACCGCATCGATGCCGCCGTGCAGTTTGATGCCACCCTGCTCCATGCCACCGAAGCGGCGACGGATCCAAATATCACGGATGACATTCCCGGTAATGGTGCTGAAGGCGCCACCGAGGCTGCCGCAGACGCCGGCCTGGCCGCAGAACTCGATGAGGTTGTTGCGCACCAGATGGTGCCCGACCCGGTCCCGTGACCAGGGGATGGTGTGGGTGCGGGACATGACGATCTGTTTTTCGTATCCAGGGCCTGAGCTCAACTCCACATCACGGTCGCTGTGGTACTTCCCGAGAGTGACGCCGGTGCAGGCGGAATTGCGGATCTCGTTGTTCTCAATGATCCAGCCGCGGCTCCAGTTGGTGCCGATGACGCCGATCTGCTCCTTGGTCGGTGGCGCCCAGGGCGTCGCTGCATCGCGCAGAATGAAGCCGCGTACGGTCAAATAATCGATCCCGTTGCGACTGGGATAGAAGACCGTCTTGCGGACATTGACCTCGACCTCGTGGCGGTTCGGATCCTGGTCTCCGAAATCGGCATGGACGGTGGTGGCTTCCGCGCCGACCTCGGCGAACCACCAACCGAGCTTGTCCGTGGGTGTGAAGACCCGCTCCAGGTCCCTGGCCTCGGCCAGCCAGCGGCCGTTGATATAGACCGATCCGGTGTGGTGCTTCTGTGTGGCGTTGGTGGCACCCTTGGTGCCGTCATCGACGACCTTGGCCTTGTTCGTGGCAGTGGGATCGGGATTGAACCACGGCCCGGAGATTTCGTCAGCGAACGGGTTGAAGCCAGCGAACAGGGTATTGGGGATGATCGCCTTCCACACCCGATCCTTCACCAGCGTCCATCCTGTCACAACCTCGGATCCGCGGATCTCCACCCGCTCGCCCGGAGCGGCCTGATAGGTGATGCGCTTGGCATCCGACGCGCCACCACGTGGCGGATCGACCCGTTCACGATAGATGCCGGCATGGACGGTGACGGTGTCACCGGGTTGGGCGAGGTCGGCGGCGTGCTGGATAGTACGCAACGGTTGCTGCCTGGTTCCTGGGGCGGTGTCGTTGCCAGTGGTGGCGACGTGGAATTCAGCGGCAGAGGCGGTAGTCCAGACGAATGCGAGGACGAGAAGCGCGGGGATGGCGGAGTGGTGCATGACTGACTGATAGGTTATCTTACTGATAGGAAACTGGATTTTGTAGACCCTCAGCCGGACGTGGTTTTACAGCGTGAAGGGGGCATGAAAACCTAGAAACGGTAATCCGTCCGGCAGGTTTGGGGTTGGGTTTTGCAAAACTCGTTGCTTTAAGGAACGGCTCAATTGAAAACGCACCGTTCCAGGCAATTGTTGGGGGGGGGGCCGGGCGACAACTCATGCCACGCAGGCAAGGCGGCGGGGTAGATTGGATGACAAGTACCGCTGGCGGCGTCCACCACCAGCACCTCGTCTCCGGGAGGGGGCGCCTAGCCCAGTACCGCCGCCCCGCTGGCGTAGCCAACTCCTTCGCTTCAACGGGGCCGTGCCTTGCGCGCTGGCAGGGCGGTGACGGCCGAGCTGATCGTGATCGAGGTGCCGGGCTTGTCGATCACCCAAAGCGAGGGCTCGCAGACGCTGCGGCCAAAATCACGATCGAAGCCAAAAGCCTCCTGCTCGGGTGGCGTGTCCTCATCATCCGGATGCGCGGGGGCGTCGTAGAGCAGGCGGGTCTCGTCCGGAAGGCAGATGGTCACCAAGGAACAGCGTGGGCATTTGGGTGAATCCACCAGAGGTGGCGGGATAGGGCCCAGCATAGCGCGGCGAGCGGCACCGATCTGGGTCATGATCCAGGTTTCCAAATCCGGGGTGATGGCGAGGGGCACGCGTTGCTTGGTGGCGCGGGAGTAGATGATGCCCTCGTCGCACGTATAGCCGTGCTCGCGGAGGATGAGGCATTGCAAGCCGAGTTGCATGCGGTCGGCATCCCAGATCTCGGGGCCGGCTTCGCCTTCGCGGGGTGCCCCGATTTTGTAGTCAACTGGGCGGACGTTGACGGTGGTGCCCGGGTTAGCGGCGTCCCCGGTGCGGATTTCCACGAGATCCATTTTGGCGGTGACACCGAGTCGCTCAGAGGCAAGGGAGACGGAGCGGGAGTGGATGGTCTCCTGTGCAGCTTCGCCGCCGACCGGAGAAGCCCCACTCCCGATTTGAGATTCGGCGACGGGTGTCGCCGCAGTAGCGGGGGGCAGGTCGCCCTTGCCGGCATCAACGCGTTGGTGCAGGGCGGCCCCGCGCCGGGTGTCGGCATTGTGGGTAAAGACGCCCTCGACGTATTCGTAGTAAAAGAGGCGCGGGCAATAGACGAACTCGTTGAGCATGCGGGCCGGAAGTGGGTCGGCGGCATGGTCTGCGCTTGAAGCTGGGCTGCTTGCGGGTTCGTTCGGGTTCATGGGCTGAGCGGCGGTGGTCTCGACAAGTCGGTGAGCAGGAGATCGGCCACGGCTTCTTCGTGGACGGCCATACGGTGGAGTCGTAGTGCTTCGGACAAATCCTGATCCCATGAGCTGTTGAGGGGTGCGTGGGCGGCGATGGGTTTACCTTTGGGGGCGGTCAGGTAATCCTTCGCGCTCATCCGCCAGGGGTGAGCATGGTGCTGATTGATCACACGGTTAGCGATGTTGAGGCCGCCTACGTCGAAATCGCCATGATAGTGAAGGCGGGCGCCCGCGGCATGAAGTTGGCGGAGGAGGATTTTGACCGGGGTGGCGAACTGACCGTTGACGCAGACCAGCGGAGCGCAACGCGGGCCCAGGCGGCGGGCGGCGAGGGCGACAATCGTGGGGTTTTCGCAGACGAATATGTCGAGCCCGGCGAGAGCGGGATCGGCTTCGAGCGGCCAGAGCAGTAGTAGCCGGAGCGTGAGGTGGACGGGTTCGGCATCGGCGCGGGCACTGCGCAAAAGGCGTCCGATGGGCGTGTCTTGATTTGCGGGTAAATTGAATACGAGTGCGGGCGTGCTGAGTTCATCGCAGAGGATGCCGACGGAGGCCCAGGCTGTGCGGCGACCTTCGGCATCGTCTTCGAACGGAACCTTGCCGAGTCGCGCAGCGGCGCGGATGGCGAGAGAGGCGCGCGGAGTGCCGAGGTCGAGGGCATGGGCATCGCCGAAGAGGCGGGCGGCGAAGGCGGCGAGCGCCTCGGCTTGAACTGGCAACGCGGAGGCGACTTGGACGGTTTCGATGAGGAGCTGGCCGGCGAGAGCAGGATCGGACGAGCTGAGACGTTTGAGGAGGCCGGTCGCGAAGAGTTCATCGAGCCAGCCGGCAAGCAGGGGCCAGTGTGAAAAATCGGCGGCGGCGCGTTCGCGCAGGTTAACCCAGGCAAGTGCGAGGGCTTCGCTCAGGGCGCGAAGGTCGGCGACGGGGCCACGCAGCGTTTCGAGGGCTTGGTTAAGCGATGAGCAGAGGCCGGCGTCGGCGAGCGTTTCGGCGAGGAAATCCAGGTCGATTTGCAGCGAATCGCCGCGGGTGAGGCTGCGACCAAGCAGTTGGTCGACGGCCAGTCGTTCGTCCGTAGTGGACGCGGAGAGGGTCAATTTGCCGGTGAGCGGCCGCCCGCGTTCGAGTCGTTGCTGCAACGCGTTAAGCAGCCGTGTGAGGGCGGGCTGGCCGAGTGTGGCTTGGAGGCGGGCGAGATTGGGCATGGTTTAGGCCGGCAGCGGAGGCGGCGGGAACAGGTCGTCGCTGGGGGCTGTGGGTGGTAGGTCTTGAGGCTCGGGGTGATCGAGCTGGCGTTTTTCGCGTCCGTTCCAGAGCCAGCGGGTCGAGGCGACCGCATCGATAGTGGGCAGGGTCGTGAGGTGGTAAATGGCCAGCGCGGGCACGGTGGCGTAGCAGCCCCATTCGAGTTCGCTCGTCATGACGACATCGAGATCAAATTGGGTGAGGACGCCGAGGCACTGGGCGCGCATGGTGGGGTCTATACCGGCAAAGGCTTCATCGAGCATGACGAGGCGCGGGGCGGTGGGGGCTGCTCCACGGTAATGCGCGGCGGCGGCGGCGAAACGCGGCAGGGTAAGCGCGAGCGCCTTCTCGCCACCGGAGCCGGTGCCGTAGGTGGTTTTGTTGAGGCGGCGCCATTGGCCTTCCTGCTGGCGCTCGATTACAAAACGATGCCAGCGGCGATAATCCAGCGCTCGGGAGAGGTGGTCTCTCCAGGAGCCGGATTCGTCGTCGGTTTGAGCGGCGGCGATACGGCCTTGAAGAAAGGTTGCGACGGCGGTGCGTTCAATGGGCGTCCAGAGTTCGCCTTTGCGTAGAAGGATCGGGCGGATCTCGTGGAAGCGGGTTTCTGTATCGGCTTCCCATTGAAAACGAAAGCGCACGCCGGTGCTGGTGGGGCGGGAGTGAAGTTCTTCGTTGGCCGAGGTGCGCCACAGCTCGGCGGCGCGGATGAGTTTTTGGAGTTCGACGGCGGCTTCGGCGAGGAGGTGGTTTTCGATGATCTCGCGTTCGCGTTCTTTGAGTATCCGGTCGCGCGCTTCGGTTTCGGCGGTTAAGGCGGCGTGGAGCTCCGTCATCGTGAGCGAGCGGGACTGGAAGGGGCAGCGAACGAGAACGATATCCTCGACCTGATGGGTTTCAGGCGAGTGGCCGTGGGTTGTGAGTCGATCACGCAGATCGGTGATATGACTGTGAATCTGATCTTGGCGCTGTTGCCAGATCGCAGGATCGGCAGGGACATCGGCCAGGTGCGTCTCGATGTCGCGGGCGATATCCACCGCCCGAGCGACGCTCCAGGATTCAGCGAGGTCGTGGTCGAGATCGTGGCTGCGGAGAGCGGGATCGGCGTCGGCGAGGAGGCGCTGGGCGGCGAGCCGACGAAGGTTCCCAATGGCATCGTGCCGGAGTGCTTCCTGAATGCTGCGTTTTTCGTCGGCGGATTTCTGGTTTTCCAGGGCGGTCGAATGCTCGGCGGTTTGCTTGATCCGACTTTTTTCGTTGAGCGAGAGCGCCTCTTTGAGGCGGCCGACTTCGGCCAGCGCGAGGGCGTGTTCGGCGAGGATGGCGGACACGGTTTGCCCGTGGGTTTTCTGAAGGGTTTCGAAATGTCGCCGTGTGGATTCGGCTTTGATGGCGGCATGCTCGCGACGCTGGGTGCGGGTGAGGAACTCGGTTTCGGCGGTGGCGGTTTGTTCGTGGATGGCAGCCAGCGTGGCGAGTTCCGACTCGGCATGGCGAAGGGTGGGCCAAAGCGCCGCGAGGCGTTGCGCGTAGTCGCGAGTGGCGTCGCTGAGCGCGATGAGGCGACCGAGCCAAGCGGAGAGTTTCAAGTCGGTGGCTGCGTTGTGAAGCGTATCTTGGTGTTGCTCGCACGCGATGCGGGCGGTGGTGACGCCGGCGGTCGCCTTTCCGGCGATTTCAAAGGTGGCTGTCACTGCCTTCGCGGATGCCTCCAGCATAAAGCCGGCGCGGCGGACCGCCTCGTCGGAGGGTGCGGCGGCGAACTCTCCGGTGGCGGTGGCGCGGTCGCGGAGCAGGACGCCGCAAGCGAGGCGGTTAACGCCTAGCGCGGCGCGGGCTTGATCGCGGCTGGCGAACAGCGTTTCGAGTTGGCGGCGACGGGCGGCGGCGCGGGTGCTTTCACCAATAAAGTCCGCCTGTTGTTTGCTCCAGTGACCGGAGAGCGGGCCGAGTTGCCAGGCACCGTCGGCCGAGATCCAGGCAGGGGAGGAATGCGCGGGGTGCGTTTTGTAACCGATGGAGGCTAGGACGCCTGCGACGGTGCTTGGCGAGAGGAGGCGGGCAGACGGATCGCCGGGGTCGATGGCGGGGAGGAGCACACCGCCCAAGTGGGAGTGAAGGGGTGCATCACTGCTAGCCGTTAAAAGAAACGTATCTTCGGTGGTAGGGTCGAGGAGGCTGCCATCGGGGAGAAGCCAGGCGTCGAGTAGGCCGGAGGCTTCGAGGGCAGCTTCGAGGCCGGCGCGGTCCGCCGTAGAAACGTGTGGGTGGAAATCGCAGACTTTCCAGAGCGGGGCACCGGGGCGTTGGGTGCGGTCGGCTCGGCGGGTGACGGGCGGGGAGGGCGGTTGAGTTGAACCGTTTTCGAGATCGGTGATTTGGGTGGTGAGATCGGTGATGCTGGCGGTCAACTCGGTGGCTTCGCCAGCGAGGGTGTTGTCGCGGGTGGTGAAGCGGGCCAGGGTTTGTTGTTGGGCTTCCTCAATGGCGCGACGCAGGGGGCTCGTGCCTTCGCGTTGTTCGAGCCAGGCGTCGAAAACTTCGGTGAACGAGGAGGGCTCCGCAGGTTGGAGGTGGACAGTGGCAGCTCGCCATTCGGTGTAGCTCACTAAAAGGGAGGCACCTTCGGCGGCGAGGGTGTCGCGTGCAGTGTGTTCAGCTTCGCGGGCTTCGGTGGCGGCGGCTTCGGCGCGCAGTAGGGCTTCTTTGGCTGCGGCGAGCTGTGTGGCGGCGGCGTGCAACTTCACTTCGAGGCCTTGGAGGAGGGCGATGCCTTGGGTGCGTTGGGCAACGGCTTTGTTGAGTGCGGCTTCGGCGGCCGAGGATGAGCCAGGGGCGAGATCCTCGGGCAGATGCGCTCGGTGGGTGGTATCGAGATCCGCAGTGGATGCCGAAGCGGCGGCGGATCGCAGGCTGGCGTCGCAGCGCTGCTGCACTTCGGCTGATTTTTCTTCCGCAATGCGTTCTCGCGACTGGGCCAAATCGAAGGCCGTGGCGGCGGATTGCTCGTCCTTCCGGGTTTCGGTGAGCGCGATTTCGGCGGCGGAGGCGGCTTCGCCGGCAGCCTGTATCTCGGTGGCGGTGCGCATCTCCGGGCGGTTGGCGAGGGTGCGTTCGGCGGTCTCGGCACCGGCGAGGTGGGTTTTGAGTTCGGTGTGCTCAGTGACGAGCGAGGCGAGAGTGGCCGCGGCAGTTTCGAGGCGGGCGGTAGCGTCTTTGACAGCACGGCCGGCGTTTTCGTAGGCGGAATGCGTGGTGCGGAGGGTGGTCGCGCGGCGGCGGATTGCGATGCGCACGTAGCTCGTGTATTCACGGAGAAAAGTCGTGACGGCATCGCGAGCGGAGAGGTAATCGCGGACGGCGTCTTTCTCGGCTTGGAGGCTGCGGAAGGACTCGGCGACCTCTTCCACGATCAAGGCGGAGAGCGTGGGCAAGGCTTCGCTGAGGGCGTTGGGCAGCTCGTTTTCGTCGAGGGTGCGCGTGAGTTGCGGGCGGCGCAGGCGGATGAGCAGATCAATCAATGCGCCGTAACGTGCGCCGAGGCCGAAGAGGGCGGTATCCACGGCGCGCCTGTAGTCCTCGGATTTTTGATAAACCCGGCCGGTGGCACCGAGGGCGGCTTCGAGTTGTTTTTGGCTGAGTGGCGTGCGCTGGGCGTTTTGCAGGAAGACATCGCGGCCGATGCGAAGGGTGGTGGTGAAGAACCAACGATTGCGCAGGCCGGTTTGACCGGCGACGGCGTGGAGGCCGCAGCCGAGGGTAAAAAAATGCGTGGTGCCATCCTCATCGCGGCGGCCAAACTCTATCCAGGTGTAGCCGGTGCGGTCCGTGTGGCGGCCCATGAGCAGGTTCCATTCGATGCGTTTGGCGGCGTCGCCATCGGGTTCGACACGGGCGGGCGAGACCTCGCCGTCCAGCAGGAACGGCAACTGAAGGGCCAATACTCGGGACTTGCCGCTGCCGTTGTTGCCTCGGAGTAGAAGGCGTCCTTCTTCGTAGTGAAACTCCTCGTAGTCGTAGCGGTAGAGATTGAGCACGCCGCTGCGAAGGGGTTGCCAGCGGTCACGGCGGCGAGGCGTGGGCAGGCTGGGAACAGGCGCAGACGCGGCGGCAGTCGCTCCGGTCTCGGAGGTGGACGAATCACCGGAGGTTGTCGTGACGCTTAAAAGGGAGGGCTGCGATGGGTTCATGGCGTGAGCGGGAGGTCTGGGTTTTCGTCCTCAGCAGGGGCGAGTTCGGCGGTGGCGCGCAGGGCGAAGCGGCCAAGCGCGGGCGCGGGGCGGAGAGCCATGTTATCATTGAGCCGCTCGATCAAGGAGAGGCCGGCGAGACGACCGAGCACGAGTTCGGTGAGGGGAATCTCGGCACCGCGCAGAGTGGCTTCTTTTTTCCAGTGGTGGCGGTGCTGGCGGATGAGGCGGGCGGTTTTCTGGCGGACGGTATCGACGCTCACCGTGGAGCGGTCGCCGGAGCGGAGACGATCCGCGAGCCAAGTGGCGATGAGCAGCGTGAGGTGCCCCTCGGTGCCTTCCTCGGGCAGGCCGGAATCGGTACAGTCTCCGTCCATGTCAACCAGGGCGATGCCTTCGGCGCGCACCTCGGCGTGGAGTTGGGTTGCTTCGGCGAGTTCATCCAGAATGAAGGTGCGCTGGCGGTCGAGGTAGGCGCGGGTTTCCTCGTCGAGGGTAGCGTAATACAGAACGGGATCGTCGAGCAGACGGCCCACGAGCCGGGTGCGGAGGGCGCGATTTCGGGCGTCGGGAGTGTCGGGGAGCGTCGCATCGAGAAGCGCTTCGATGCGGGATTCGAAATCAAGGGCGGCAACTTGCGAGGGGCTGCGGCGGGTGGCGAGAAGCAGGGCGAGAATCGGGCGGCTCACGTTATAGAGCGTGTCGGCCTCGCGGTCGCGAAGGAGGTTTTCCTCATCGCCTTGAATGCGCCGCAGCACGCCCAGATTTACCAGCAGGCGAAGCGTGTGGACGAGGTCGCGGCGGCCGAATTGATCGTCGCGCGACCAGATAAAACCTGAGGCGATGAACGCGGAATCGGCGGCCAGGGCGAGTTCCATGTTTTCGGCGAGACGGCCCAGCGTCACCTGTCGGTCGCCGCGTTCGAGCGAGGCCAGGGCGAGACAAAAAAGAACATAACGCGTGCGGTTAAAGGGCTCGTCGTGGCGCGGATCGATGGCGGTTCGGGTGGCGTCGGTAGAAAGGGCTGGACGCTTGCGCAGGCGGGCGGCCTCGGCGGTGACGACTAGCGGCCAATCGACGTGGTGCGCGAACCAGTCGGCGAGCCATTCGCGGTGGCGGCGGACGAGGGTAAAGGCGTGGCCCGTGTCGCCGTCGGGCGTGAGCAAGGGTTTTTGGAGAAGCAGGCGAATAGCGGTACGACGTTCTTCGGCGATGACGGGCTCAGCTTGTTCGCGCAGGCGGGCGAGGCGCGCACGACGGGAATTGAGGCGGTGACTGGCGGAGGTCGGTGCCGAACTCGGTGGCATGGGACTTATCGGATTTGGCGCACTCATGGGACCTACAGGGTGGGTTCAATCGTGATCCAGTGATCGGGACCGGTGAAGAGGCCCGTGGCGGTCGCCAGCGTTGCCGTGCCTCCGCCAGGCACGGGATCGAGGCTAATGCGCAGGGTGCCGTCGGCGGATTCCACCTTGATCGGGCCGGAGTGATCCGTGCGTTGGGTGAGGGCGTGACCGAGGATGTCGAGAAAGAGGCGAAAGGAATCGTCGTTAAGCGGACCGAGTTCGGTCAGACGGCAACGACCGGCGTCGATGAGGTGTTGGCGGGCGCGCTCGATCTGGGCGACTTGGGCGCGGGCAAGTTCCCGCAGGCGGGCTTTTTCGGCGGAGCGGTCTATCACCGAAGGCGCCGGACCTCGGGTGGCAGAGCGGCCATGCTGGCGCAGGCGCGGAGAAAGCCAGACCGGAGCGCCGTCGAGCCAGCTGGTTTTCGGCGTCTCGCCGCGGGTGGAGCGTTCGGTGAGCGTTTCGGAGTTGATGCGCAGGTGGCGGGCGGGCGCGAGGGCAAAGGCGGTGCGCCAGAGGCGATGGCAATCGGCCTCTGCGGGAGCCTCGGCAAACCAGCGAGCGAGGGTAGAGAAATCGGCGGCGCGGTCGGTGCGGTTGGCGCGACGATCGTTGATCTGGGAGACGGCGGTGAGGAGGGCGGGAATCGCGGAGCGGGCGCGGGCGCGAAGCAGTTCCGCTTGGGAGGGTGCTCCGCCGGAGATGAACCAGCGTCGCAGACCAGCCCAGGATTGCCGCCAGCGATCCGTTGCCCGTTCGAGCGCATCGGGAGCGGGATCGAGGACGTCGGTCAGGTCGCGGCGGGCGGCCGCAACGAACGCCATGTCTATGCCGCAACGTTCAAGCAGGAGCAGCGCCTCGGTGATGCGGCTGGTGGCGACGACGAGTTCGCCCACGAATTTCTCCAGATAATCGATGAGCTTTTCCTTGTAGGCGAGGAAGGCTTCGACGCCGATGCCGTGAAGTTCGATCGTGCTTTGCAGCCCGCGCATGAAGGATTGGGCGCGGGAGGTAAGTTGTTCAAAGCGGGCGACCAGACTGGTGAGGAGTTGGTGGAGCTTGGCGTCGTCGAGGGGATCATCCGCGAGACGAGGGAGGAGAGCGTCGAGCAGTTCGCCGATGTCCTGAAGTGCGGCAGTTTGGAGTTCGCCGGGGCGGTGGAGATAGTCGTCGAAGACGGCGAGAGCCTGCTCGGCGGCTTCGCCGGCGGCGCTCAATTGGTAGAGGCGGCGGCGTTGGTAGAACTCCTCGATGGTGGCGGCGTCGGCGTTGTCCGCAGTGTCGTCGAGGTTGCCCCAGGCGCGGAGTTGCTGGAGTGCGGATACGATGGAGGTGGAGTCGAGTGTTTGGTGGGTAGAGAGGGAGGCCTGAATCTCGGAAGGGCGGAGCGAGATGACGAAGCGGGCGCGTTCGGCGACGAAGAGACCGAGGATGGCCCGGTAAAGCGGGGTTTTATCGACGTTGAGATGGGCGAAGGCGGAGTAAGTGACGGGAATGGCGGCTGGTTCGCTCATGAGTGGACGTTTGGGCGTCTAGCGATGCGCCGATGGAAACCGAACGAGCCGCCCGAAAACCGGGGATGAGCACGGTGACGAAAAACGATGCGGACGGGTAGTCATGGCAGCTGAGCAATCAAGGGAGTGGGCAATGGGAAAACTCATGCGAGGACGGGGGCAAAGAGGCCGAGGCCGAAGTGGGCGGCGTAGCCAAGGGAGATGGGGCCGGTTACGGGATTGCCGAAGGTGGGCGAAGGGATCGACTGGATGAGGCGGAGGAGTTGCTCGGTGTCGGCGACGTCGGTGAGGCGTTGCTTCCCGTCGGCGGCAGTCATTTTCAAAGCGTTACATTTTGTAACGGTTTCGCTGCCCTCGTCAGTGAGGCGATTTTTCATTACCCGCCAATAGACTTGCGGGTTGGCACTGTCGGTGAGCACGGCGATGACATCGACGATGGCGAAATACCACTTGCCCGAGGCTTTATCCCAGGCACGGCGGACGTGTTTTTCTTCAAACAGGATAATCGCGCTCATCGGAGTGTGGTGCCCGCGGGAGTGACCGAGAAACGCGTGTGAGTTGGGCCGCGTTGGTCACCACAATGGGTTTGGCCGTCGGTGGCCGCTTGAAAATGGAAAACATCAAACTCGGGGCAATTGGTCATTTGAAGTGGGTTTGCTGCGGCATGAGTTGGGAGAAGGTAGCGTATGCTTCGTCTCAGTATTCCGCTTGATGGTGCGTGATGAAAGGCCGAGTTCGCGACTAAGTTGGATAGCGTGGAGCGGTTCACCGGCGGCGAGGCGCTGATGGAGTGCGATCAGGCGCGAATTGGCCGCAGGTCCGGCGGGCGACGTAGGTTTAATGCGGCTAGCTTCCCTTTTAGAGTTTCTTGCGGGAATACTGAGCGGTAGGGCCGACACAGGTTCGGAGTCATTGATAACAGTAATTCTTAGTCAAGTTTAGGCGCAGAGTAGCAACCACTTATCCAGGAGGAGTGCGTTTCAAACAAAACGAACCCTTGCGAACTGCAATATTGCATCCATTTTTGCAGTCAAAATGACCTCCCTTAAACGAAAACCCAAATCTGCCAGTTCCGAGTCGGCATGTATTCCTTTTCGATTTAATCATCACGGCGTTACCGGCTACGCTGCTCTGCTAACTAGCTACCGTGAACAGTTTAAAATCTCACAGGCGCAGTTGGTTCGTCTAACTGGGTTTTCGCCGCGCTCGGTTGCCAAATGGGCTGCGGGAGACGCGCCCTCAGAAAAACAAGAAAAAGTCTTGGTGGAGCTGGATCGCCTGCTCGTTGGTCTTGCCCGGGTGATGGAGCCGGCGCAAGTCGGCCGTTGGCTCGTCCATCCCAATCCCGCCTTCGATGGTTCGCCGCCCATGCACGTCATGGAGCGCGGCGAGCAGGATCGCCTCTGGCGCATGCTTTACGACATCGAGTCTGGTCAGCCGGGTTAAATGAGCTTCCGAATCCAAAACCTCGAATTTCTCCGCGAGGCCCTCAACGCGCCGCACCCACGCTGCAAATTTCTGCTTAACGAGGAGGGCACGGTATTTTTCCCCGAATCACAACAACACCGATCGATCAAGGTGCCTGGTCTGAGCTACGAGGATGATTACCGCGGTAACGCCGTCGCGGGAATCCTTATCGGGGACCAGGTAGAAATCCGTTTTCACTCCGCATTTTCAGACCAGCGCATCAGCCTGCTGTGGGCCTAGGTAGCGACGACTGGGGCGACTGCTGGAATCAACCTCGGTCAACAGTCATTGAAATACCAAGGGCGCCAATTGCAATAAATTGGCCCTATTTTATTGCCATGCAACGTTGTCGCCAAATGTAACGAGCTTTCCGCTGGATGAAAAGCATCCAGCAATTTGGCGAACTTCCCAAATCGGCCTTTTTCTGGAGTGGTCAAACAAACAGCATATAAAAATGCCCGATTACGCAGGACAATTTCGTTCAAACTTGCTCACAATCTCCACTCGTTAAAAGCGGGAAAAACGTAGTGGATCCGGCGACACGACTACCGAAAGACGTGAAAGCGTTTTGGTCATGGCGTGACCATTGACCAGCAACTTATCTCAACTGTTAGATCCCAAAATAGGGGGCCTTGCTCAAGGCCCCCTATTTTTTTTTAGAAGTGTCACGCTGGTCTAAAAAACTGGCGAAAAGCTAAGACTTAGGCCTGAGCTTCAGCAATAGGCCTTAAAATGTTAGCTTGAGGCTAACTTTGAGTGACCAAGGACAAGAATTGTCGTTTGTACAGATTTTCCGCGCCCAGCGGAATCTGTTTCCCTCCCGATCCCGAAAAGTCTCTCCATAGATAAGGTGCCTGAGCGAAATACGACAGGAATCATATTCCTGCCTATAACGGAGAATGGGAACCAATTCTCTGCCCCTAGAGGAAAACACCGTGGGCAATACTCCAGTGCCCCCAATTTCCCTTACCAAAAAAGTACCTGTCGAACGACAACCAAACGTCGACATCAGCGACAATCAAAAATCGACACGGAAGTCGGTGATTAGAACGGCGCTGGTCTGCGCTGAGGAGAGGCTCGGGGCCTTAAGCAGGCCCAATGATTACCGA
>JBILJE010000179.1:0-6739 GCA_044377395.1 Rariglobus sp.
CGCCCTTGTTGCTCAGCAGTTGGCGACAAACCTCGATGCCGTTTCCGTCCGGCAGGTTGATGTCGAGCAGCACCACATCGGGTGCTTCTCGCGTGCAGACGACCAGAGCCTCGGCCGCACTTGCCGCCGTACCGCAAAGGGTGATTCCGTGCGTCGATTGCAACAGGGTTTGCAGTCCCATGCGGACCAGCTCGCTGTCATCAACAATTACCAGTCGAAGGGGAGGGGGAGTCATGAGTGATTCAGGGTGGGGATGGTGAGTACTACACGGGTACCGTGGCCGGGGCGACTATCGAGCTTGAGCACTGCGCCAAGAGTAGCGGCGCGGGCGCGGAAATTAGTCAGCCCATTGCCTCCGCCAGCGCCCGTGCCTGTAGCGTCAAATCCAGCGCCATTGTCTTGGATCATCAGCGCGAGTTGCTCTCCTTCCTCATGCAGGCGAATTTGAATTTCAGAAGCGGCACCATGTCTGAGGGCGTTGCTCACGGCTTCGCGTACGATCTGCAAAGTGTCCGCAAGCTGGCTGGCAGCTAGCAGCGACTCGGCGCTTTCGTCGATGCGCACGAGGAACGACACATCGCGGTCGCCTTTTAAATCCGCGACGAGGACGTCCACGGCTTTGGTGAAACTCAGCGGCATGCCCCCCGGTGATTCGCTTGGCGGCTGGATGTACCCGCGTATTTCACGGATACTTTGATTGAGCAGTTCAATTCCCCGGTCGAAGAGCACATCGGCTGCAGCCGGGTCAACGGCCTGTTTTTGCCGGGCCGATTCCAAGGTCAGGCCGGTAGCGTAGAGCGACTGAATCACTCCGTCATGGAGATCACGCCCAAGCCGGATTTTTTCGGCAAGGACCTCGTTGAGCAGCAGTTGTTGCAGATGGAGGTTTTCATCTACGCGGCGGCGTTCAGCGCGTTCTAGGCTCAATGCCGCTTCTTGGGCTACATTGGTTTTTGCCAAATGTTCTACCTGATGCATCTCCTGCCTGGCTTGCTGGGTCGTTTCACCGATCGAGGTGGCGGGGCGGGTGCCGCCCATCAATGCCACGGCTAGCAACGAAAGCAGAGACACGGTCACGATCAGCCCAACGGCATTTTGTTGATCGCGTTGGAACGCGCGTAGAGCGATTGGATCGGTGGGCTCGACTGAGGCATGCTGTCGGGTCAAGGCGCGGTGGTTAACCCAGATCTGCGTGAGCGCTGCGGTGGCTCCGACGGCGGTCAGGGCCAGCAAAAATACGAAAAGGCGGAGTGCATTGCCCATAGGACGCGCAGTAAAGGTGCCGGGGTTGAACAGGCAGGCAACGGCAATCGCGGCCGCTATCTGCGTAAGCCTTTTCACCCCGAGCCCTCGTGGCATTGATGTCCGGCGAACACAGCTCGAAGTAGGTGCAGCCGAGCTCAACAAAGGCGCGGTCGAGCGCGCCATTTTGGTTTTTGGACGTTACGTTCTCCTCGTAGTGGGCTTGCCTCGAAAAAGTGGACACCCGAAAGGAAGGCTTCGAGTTCTTCGCCGAAGAGCGTTTACACGGTCAATAGAAGCTGTGGCACAGGCCGTTTACGGCTGCCTGGTCGCCCTGAACTCTGATGAAACCAAACCTAACGAATGGGGACTCGGTAAGCCGTGTGCGGGAAAATCGCCTGCACGGTTTGACGAGGGGTTGGGCCACGTTAGCGGGGCACCGTCTCTTGGCTCGCTCAACTTTGCTTAACGACGCAGGGAGTTTCCCTCCGTTAAACTGCGTGCTGGCTAAGGGCGTTTCACGCCAACTCCAGGCACGGGTAATGCCGAGAAAACACGCGCGATGTTGTTTCGTTTTGGGTCACGTTTTTGAAGAGCGCTTCGTTTTTGAAGTAGGCCGGTAAGTTTCCGGCATAGTTGGTGGCGCCATGGAACTGATGAATCGCAAAGGGCGAGTCGATGACTCGCACGTCCATGCCGCTACGCACGATGCGCGTCAGCAGTTCGTTGTCATCAAAGGCTATGCCGTTAGCGTAACGTTCGTCAAAACCACCCAGCGCCGCCAAATCTTCACGGAGCATGGCGCTACAAAAATGCAGGCGGTTCGCCTTGTGCTTTGAGTGGTTGTACCAGCCGGTCTCGGCATCCCCAACCGTGCCGCGATTGACCATCGGCTGGAGCACCCCGAACAACCTCGCGGCGTGGTCGGGAGCGGAGAAATCCACGGCTCGCACGCGTCGGGTCAGCTCCTCGTCGGCTGAGTAACAGCCGAAATTCAAATAGGTCCCGGGGCGGATCTGGCTCACGGCGGTGCCGAGAATATCGCCGCAGTGCACACACTCGGGATTTTGGATGACAACGATGGCACCCCGCGCGCGATTGAAGGCCATGTTGAAGGGGATGCAGGGGTTGCGCCACCACTTCTCCTCGGGTCGCACCTTTACGACGGTGACGTTGAGGTCAAACAAGTCGGGCACATCGTCGATTTGTTCACTGGCGCGGGAAGCATCGTCCACCACAATCACCTCAAGATCGTGTTTGTGCGGCGAGGCGGCCAGCGATTGCAGGGTGGTCAGAAACAGTGCGCGGCGGTTGTAAAACGCGGTGACGATGGAGAATTTCATGGCGCAGGTTGATGAAATGTGGGGATCAGCTCCGGTGACGGTGACTCAGCAAAATTCGGGCGACAGTCGAAGCGACGTTGGGCTGCGTGTATTCGGGCGGCGGTGTCCAGTTGCGACCCGTGGCGAGGGCCAGTTTGATACCGCTCAGGAGCAGCGTCTCGCTGTCACCGGCGAGGATGTTGCTGCCACACTCGGAGGTCTCGGGCCGCTCGGTGACGTCGCGGATGGTGACATTGGGAATGCCAAAGATGCAGGCTTCCTCCTGCACCGTGCCGCTGTCGGTAGCGATGGCGAGGGCGTGTTTTTCCAGATGAATGAAGTCGAACAGACCGAAGGGTTTTTCCAAGCGGATCAATTTGGGGTCTACGGTGATACCCGCCCGGCCAAGGCGGTCGGCGGTGCGCGGGTGGACGCTCACGACCACCGGATGTCCATATTCACGGGCCAGGGTTGTTAAGGCGGCGAAGTGCCGGCGTAGGCGCTCGGGCGAATCGGTGTTTTCGGCCCGGTGCAAGGTGACGAGAAAATAGCCGCCTTTCTTGAGTTTTAGCCGGCGCAATACGGTGCTGCGCGCGATCTTCGGGGCGAAATGTTCGAGTACCTCAAAAATGGGGTTGCCGGTGCGAAAGATGCGTTCGCGGCGGATGCCCTCGGCCACTAGGTTTTCCACGCTGCGCTCCGTGTAGGGCAGCAACACGTCGCTACAATGATCGATAATGCGGCGGTTTACCTCTTCGGGAACGCGGTTGTCGTAACAGCGGTTGCCCGCTTCCATGTGATAAACGGGGATGCCGCGCCGCGCAGCCACAATGGCGGCGAGGCCGCTGTTCGTATCGCCAAGAATCAGCACGCGGTCGGGTTTAACTTCCGCCAATAAAGCATCGGCCTTCGCGAGCATCTGGCCGGCTTGTTCACCAAACCCATTGCCCTTCACGCCGAGATGATGATCGAGCTTGCGCACCCCAAGATCGTGCAAAAAAACATCGCTCAGTGCCGGATCATAGTTCTGCCCGGTGTGCACCAGCACTTGCTCGGCGTGTTCATCGAGGAGTTTGATGGTCACACAGAGCCGGATGATTTCCGGACGCGTGCCAAACAGGGTCATGATTTTCATAGGTGCAAATAGCTGAGCGGGGCGGATTAAGAAGCGGTGGCGAGTTCCCCCATCATCGCAGACCAAGTCGGTGGGAGATAACCGGTCGCCGTGCGGAAGCGGGTGGAGTCTAGGCTGCGGTCACAAATCAGGGTGTCGTCGGGCACGATTTCGCCGTTCCAATGGAAGGCATCCTTCGCGAGCAACAGCAGTTCGTATTTACTGATAACTTCGGCTGATACCTGCCACAGGCCGTGCAACTGCGGATGGCGGAGCAGGACGTGCTCTATGATCCGCGCCAGTTCCAGCGTAGTAAACCCCGTGTAGAGAGCCCGACGGTAGCCCTTAATGGTGTGGCCGCGCTGGCTGAGAAACCAATCGATGAGGCCGGAGTGTGTGCTCAGTTCCCGGCCGATGATCGAGGTGCGCAGGGTCAAGCCCTGCGGTCCGCCGAGCTCGCCCAAAAGTTTGCTGCGTCCATAAAGATCCTCGGCGTCGGGCACATCCTGTTCGGTATAGGCGCCCTTGCGGCCAGAAAACACACAGTCGGTGCTGATATGGATCAGCCGTGCATCGTGTTCCATGCAGAGTCGGTTCAACCGATGCGGCAGCAGCGAATTAATCGTGATACTGACCAAGGGATCGTGTGACTCGCGGAGCTGTTTGATGATACCGACACAATTGATCACAGCCTGCGGGCGCGCCCGGCGAAACACTTCAGCTAAAGCGACATCTGAGGCTACATCCACTCCGGTGAGGGTGCGTTCCGACTCAAATAAGTGGTGTTCGCTATAAGTTTCTAACGGCTGCCGCAGGGTGACCCAAACCTCATGGTCGCGATGCCATTGGCGCCAGAGTTGGTGCCCCAGCATACCTGCTCCGCCTAGAATCAGAATACGCATGGTTGTTCGTAACGAAGCTACCGCTCAACCGGAGATCGGCCGCGCCGTCTCGGGGTGCCCGCAGGCTTTGCGCACGTCACTCAGGCGCAACAGCAGTTGACTCATGCTCTCCACGTCGAGGCGCGTGGTGTTATGGGAATTGTAATCCACCAGCTCGGCTTGTCGCTCGACGCCCTTGGTGAAAAAGTTGCTGTAATTGAGGTCGCGGTTGTCGGCGGCTACGCGGAAATAGTTACCGAGATCCTCGGATTTGGCGTTTTCTTCGCGCGTGAGCAGGGTCTCGTACAGTTTTTCGCCATGCCGAGTGCCGATGATGTTTATCGGATTATCCACTTTGAGCAGCCGCTTGAGCGATTCGGCGAGCGTCACGAGCGTGGCGGCGGGAGACTTTTGGACAAAAAGATCGCCGGCCTTTCCGTGCTCGAAGGCGAACAGCACAAGGTCCACCGCATCGTCGAGCGTCATCATAAAGCGGGTCATATTGGGGTCGGTCACCGTAAGCGGCTTACCTGCCAATAATTGCGAGAGGAAGAGCGGGATGACTGAACCGCGCGAACCCATGACATTGCCGTAGCGGGTGCCACAGAAAGTGAGGCCGCGCGTTGCTGCCGTGCGGGAGCGGGCCACCATGACTTTTTCCATCATCGCCTTGGAGATGCCCATCGCGTTGATCGGATACGCGGCCTTGTCGGTGCTGAGCACCACAACGCGCTTAACCTCGTTGTCATAGGCGGCCTGCAACATGTTGTCGGTGCCGAGCACATTGGTGCGAACGGCCTCCATCGGATAAAACTCGCAGGAGGGCACCTGCTTAAGCGCGGCGGCATGAAAGACGAAATCTACACCGGCCATGGCGTCCTGGAGGCTGTCTATATTACGCACATCGCCGATGTAAAACCGTAGATTGGAGCTGTGGTAAAGTTGACGCATGTCATCCTGTTTCTTCTCGTCGCGCGAAAAGATACGGATTTCCCCGATGTCGGAGTTGATAAACCGGTTGAGGAGCGCGTTGCCGAAGCTGCCGGTGCCCCCGGTGATGAGGAGCGTCTTATTGGTAAACATTGGGTTTCTGGATGCGACTAGCTTTGGGTGTTGAAAGGAGCTGACAGAGCAGGGGGCGTGGATCAAAGCCGCCACGGATTTGGGTGAAACCCGCTTTGATTGCGGTGGTGAGGTCGTCTTTCGCGGGTGCAGTCGGATCGGAGCCTAATTGAAGGGCCACAATCTCTTGGTAGATCCGGCCTAAATCGCCACCGAAAAATGCGCCAATTCTCTCAGCTTCGGTATTTTGCAGGAAATCGATAAGGCCGTTTTTGAGTGCGTGGAGCTGTTCCAGTAGTTCGGGGTTATCGGGATCCTCCTTGTGGGCTTCGATGATCGCTTGGATGTTGGCTGCTTCTTCCTCAGTAAAAAGGTTCTCAGCGGGCATCGGTGAGAGCTGTGCCGCCTCAGGCTGATTCGGCGTCGTGCATTGCGTCGGTGCCTCCGCCAGCATCGCCAGCACCTGTTCCGCTTTTGCGAGGCAGTCGGCGTTGGGTGCACACAATTTAGCCTTTTGCAACTCGGTGGTCGCAGACGCGGTTTGACCGGCTCGCAAAAATTCTTCCGCCCGAACAATCGCAAGCTGGAAGGCCTCGCCGTTTTTAGCCGTGGGTGCGATCACGGCAGCTGCGGCGGCGAGCTTGTGCGACGGGTATCGCAGCACCAGTTCTTGGCCCTCGCTCACGAGCCGGTTACGAATGCCCCGCAATCCTGCCTCGTGCACAATGGCGTCAAGGCTGTCGAAAATCGCAGGTGCGGCCACCTGGTGGGCCGTTAAAAAAGCGGTTAAGTCAAATTCCGCAAAGCCTGGCGTTGTGGCATCAAGCATCAGCTTGCGCAAGGTGTCATCCCCCTCCCGTGCCCACTTCGTTCGAACGTCATCACTGGGTTTCGCTTCGATGCCGCGTCCGGTTGGTTCGATGGCCGCAAGGGCGGCTGAAGGGTGAGTCGCGCTTAAAAGCTCACAGCTTGCCGCCGCAGGACCTTGTGCAACGGAAAGATTAGTCAAATTGGGGGGCAACATAGAGTTGGCCGGGCTACCGGCTGCAAAAAGCACAGTCATAACCGCTTGTCAGCAAACCCAAGGCCAAGCCCGGGTTTGGTATTATATCATGCTG
>JBILJE010000180.1:0-6722 GCA_044377395.1 Rariglobus sp.
CGCGGAGCTGATGCCCGCCCCGATCATTTTCGCCCACCGACTCGGCCGCGAACTCACCGCCATCCGCAAGAGCGGCAAGGTCAAGTGGCTGCGCCCCGACGCCAAGTCGCAGGTCTCCGTGCGCTATGTCGACGGCGTCGCCACCGAGATCGTCAACGTAGTCATCTCGACCCAGCACACCGCCGATGTTACCCACGCCGAGATCGAGGCGTTCCTCATCAAGAACGTCATCAAAAAGGTACTACCGGCCAAGCTGCTAAACTCGAAAACCGAGTTCCTTATCAACCCGACCGGCAAGTTCGTCATCGGTGGCCCCCAGGGCGACTCCGGCCTCACCGGCCGCAAGATCATTGTTGATTCCTACGGCGGTTGGGGTCGCCACGGTGGCGGCGCCTTCTCGGGCAAAGATCCGTCCAAGGTTGACCGTTCCGCCGCCTACATGGGCCGCTGGGTCGCCAAAAACATCGTCGCGGCCAAACTCGCCAAGCAGGTCGAGGTCCAGTTCGCCTACGCCATCGGCCACCCGAATCCGGTGAGCGTTTACGTGAACACGTTTGGCACCGGCACCGTGTCGGACGAGAAGATCACCGCCGCAATCCAGACGGTTTTCAGCTTCAAGCCCGCCGATATCGTTAAACAGCTCGACCTGCTCCGCCCGATCTACCGCGAGACGACCAACTACGGGCATTTCGGCAAAGCCGATCTGCCTTGGGAGCAAACCACCAAGGTCGCCGCCCTGCTCGCCGCCGTGAAGGCAGCCAAGTAAGGCGCGCTTCGCTCGAAATCCTAAAACCAAACCAACAAATCCCAAAGGGAACGGCGCTTTCAGCGCTGATCTTTTTGGGATTCTTAACATCCAGCTCAGCGCTCCCAGATTTACACTATGTCCACTGTTTCCCTCCTGAAAAACGTCCCCAAAGGCCAAGATTTTATCGTGCGTGACATCGGTCTCGCCGAGTGGGGCCGCAAGGAACTCAACGTCGCCGAGCACGAAATGCCCGGCCTCGTTTCACTGCGCAAAAAGTTTGGTGCCAAAAAGCCCCTCAAGGGCGTGCGCATCACCGGTTCGTTGCACATGACGATCCAGACCGCCGTGCTCATCGAGACCCTCGTCGCTCTCGGTGCCGACGTGCGCTGGGCTTCGTGCAACATCTTCTCGACCCAAGACCACGCCGCCGCCGCCATCGCCAAGGCCGGCGTTCCCGTCTTCGCCTGGAAGGGCGAGACTCTCGAAGAATACTGGGATCTGACCTGGAAGGCCGTCAGCTTCCCCGGCAACAAGGGCCCGCAGCTCGTCGTCGATGACGGCGGCGATGTTACCCTTCTCCTCCACAAGGGCTACGAAATGGAGCAAGGCAGCGACTGGCACACCACCGCCTCCGGCTCCCACGAAGAGCAGGTCATCAAAGACCTCCTCAAGAAAATCGGTAAATCCCAGAAGGGCATCTTCACCGCCATGGTGAAGGAGTGGCGCGGCGTCTCCGAGGAGACCACCACCGGCGTGCACCGCCTCTACCAGCTCCACGAGAAGGGCAAGCTGCTCGTCCCGTCGATCAACGTGAACGACTCGGTGACCAAGTCGAAGTTCGACAACCTCTACGGCTGCCGCGAGTCGCTGGCCGACGGCCTCAAGCGCGCCACCGACGTCATGATCGCCGGCAAGGTTGCCTGCGTGTGCGGCTACGGCGATGTGGGCAAAGGCTCCGCGTTTTCGCTCAAGGGCTTTGGCGCCCGCGTCATCGTCACCGAGGTCGACCCGATCAACGCCCTTCAGGCCGCGATGGAAGGCTTTGAGGTTAACACCGTAGAGAGCACCCTCGGCGTGGCCGACATCTACGTGACCACCACGGGCAACAAAGACGTGATCACCCTGGAGCACATGCAGAAGATGAAGGATCAGGCCATCGTCTGTAACATCGGCCACTTCGACAACGAGATCCAGGTCGACCGCCTCTACAAGGCCAAGGGCGTGAAGCGCGTGACCATCAAACCGCAATACGACCAGTTCACCTTCGCCAAGGGCCCGACCATTTACCTGCTCGCCGAAGGCCGCCTGGTGAACCTCGGTTGCGCCACCGGCCACCCGTCGTTCGTCATGTCCAACAGCTTCACCAACCAGACGCTCGCCCAGCTCGATCTCTGGAAGAACAAGGACACCTACGCGGTCGGCGTGTATCGCCTGCCCAAGCACCTCGACGAAGAGGTCGCCCGCCTGCACCTGGAAAAGATCGGCGCCAAGCTGACCACGCTGACCAAGAGCCAGGCCGAATACCTCGGCGTCTCGCCGGACGGGCCCTACAAGCCCGAGCACTACCGCTACTAAGCGATCACTCGCTGAGTATCGCCCCAAGGCCGCCGGAAAAACTCCGGCGGCCTTTTTCATGCCCTCCGTTAACGCGTAGTCGTGAGCACCAACTACCAGCCACTCCCTCCGCAATTCCCGCTAGATCGTTCAAATAAAAGTATAGCATCAAGCGGTAAACCAAGCGGCGGTATCGTGGTAGGTGCGGACCACGTCCACCCTCCCCCCGCCGCAACCGGAAGGCTTTCATGAAGCTCGAGGCGAAAAGCGTCGGGCTGGCGTTGACATGGCAGATCACCACCTGCTGGCCGATGATGTTCACGTTGGCTTTGGTCAGGCCGAGTTTGTTGGTGTCCCGGGCCAAGATGCCAACGCGGATGTCGATGCTGGGGTTGAGCAGCAGCGAACTGAACTGGGCCATGCTCACGCCGATCGAGGCCGCACCGGGGAAGCGGGCGATCACTTTGGCGTTGTTGCGCAGTTTGTTCCAGAGGGGCAGGCCGATCACCAGTCGGTTGGGCATGCGGCCGGTGTCGGTCGCGAGGGCTTCGATTTGTTCGTCGAGTTTGGCAATGGGGTCGTCACTCGCCAGGGTGATGTTGGCGGCGGCGGCAAGCGCGGTCAGGGCGGCGAACACTTTGGCTTCGTGCGAGGTGACGGCGGAGGAGACGAGGGTCTGGGTTGTCGCCTCTTCGAGGCGGAGTGGATCGCCTTCACCGGCCTCGTCGCGTTCGTGGTCGTCGATGGCGATTTCGAGGGCCTGCGGGAGGCAGTTGTAGGTGGGGTCACTGGCGGCGAATTCGAGGCGTTTGGCGGGACCGCCGACGGCGCGCGAGGTGTCGACGACTTGAAAGGTGTTCTTGTCGTCGAAGTTTTTTATTGGCCGGTGGCAGCGGGGACGACGACCTCGGGGGCGAGGAAGTTGGCGAGCGTGGCGGAGATGTCTTGCGACAGGCCGCGGGCGTAGTTGGTCAGGGTGACGGTGTATTTGGAGGAGCTCATTTTTGAAGTAGCGAGTAGCGGTTAGTGAGTAGCGAGTAGGCGGATTCGGAGGGCGGAGTTGTTACACAGAGACGGATGGGAGGTCGGATGAGGGCACGGAGGACGGAATCGGATTTCGGATCGAGCGAACGAGTAGGAGTAGGAGAACGAGAACGATTGATGAGGTTAGCCGGCGGGGGTGTAGGTGGCGGTGCAGAGGGATGCTTCGATGAGTTCACCGGTCCCTCCGGCTTCGAGGGCCACGCCTACAATGATTCGGGGGAATTCGTTGTCGTGGGCCATGACGCGGCCGTCGTTGGTGAGTTGTAAGCGGCTGCCGATGTAAGCCTCGCCAGCGAGTTTCACGCGGACGGTGCCAGCGAGCCCGCCGGGGACCGCCACGGTGACGCGTTCGTTGGTGTTGCCGCCGATAAGCAGGAGTCCGAGGGGCGTATCAAGGCCGCTATCCATCAGGGCGACGGCGGTGTTGCTGCTCATGCGGACGAATTGGCCTTCTTTGCCGGTGAGGTCATCGTCAGCGAGGATTGAAATGATGGCGTTGGAGCGGGCTAGTTTCATGGGTGTTTTGAAGTAGTGGGTAGCGATTAGCGGGTAGTGAGTAGGTCTGACGGGAAAACGATCACGTGAGCGGTATGGGGGGGAGTTTTAACGGAACAGGTCGGGAGCTTCGGCTTTGGCCTTGGCGTAAATGGTTTGGAAATCGGCGCTCGGGTGGGCGGCGCGGATGGTGGCCAGTTTTTGTTCCTGGCGGGTGATCTGGCTGGCGGGAGTGGCGGTGTCGTCGGTGCCGGTAGTCAGGCGGGCGAGCACGGGGTTGATCGTGAGGCTTTCGAGGGCTTTCACCGCTTTGGTTTCGTCGCGGAGGAGCGCATCGACCCAGAAACCGCGGGTGTCGGTGTCCTAGGCGGGGAGACGACCGGCGCGAACAGCGGCGCCAACGTGGGCCTCGGCGCGGTGGCGAGCCTGCGTCGCCATGAGTAATTGGAGGCCGGCGAGTTCGCTTTTGATCGCGGTGGCGTGGCGGGTGAGCTGGGCAACGAGGTCGGTGGCGGAGGCGTCGACCAGGGAGAGCGAGCGGAGGGTGGCGATGAGGTTTTGCATGGGCATCGCTTCGGGCGTGGTGTCAACTGGGGGAGTAGCGAGTAGTGGGTAGCGAGTAGCGGGTAGGTCGGAACAGGCGGACGCTCGATCCTCGGCGGAGGCGGCAAAAAGCGGGGCGATACGCTTGAAGGCGGCGCGATTGAGCAGGCCACCCATGTTGATTTCGGAGCCGGTTACATGGCCGGAGGCGTCGAGGTGGAACGTCGGCGAAAACCGGCGAAAGGTGCGGCCTTCGACGGACTTTTTACCGGCGTCAGACCAGTCGAGGCGGGCGCGGACGCCGCCGGTTTGCGGTTCGTCACCGCCCAGTAAAACTCTGTAGGCCAAGCGGAGGCTTCGCGGTCCTCGTGGTTAAAATCGAAAAAGGGGCGGTCCTCGCGCCCCTCGGCGGCGGCGGTGAGTTTGCCAGTGAGGAAGGTTTGCAGGACGGCGGCGGTGGCGGCGTTCACCGCGACTTCGACCGAGACCGGTTTGCCACCCTGGCTCGCCCGGATACGGTGGCGGCCGGGTGGCATGTATTGGATGTCGTTAGGGAGCGTCGCGCCTTCGGTAAGGGCGTTGGCGAAGGCGGCGTGTAGCGGTGCGTTTTTGTTATTGGTGGCGAGGTCCATGACATCGCCACGGTGTCAACGGGTACGAGCCACCAAGGCAGGTATCACAGAGCCCAGCCGGAGCGCCGACACAGAGTCCACTGAGGACGGAATCGGAGGCGGAATCAGAGTTGAGAACGAGTAGGAGTAGGAGAACGAGAACGATTACGGAGGGCGCTTGTATGGGCGGTTGGGCACAAAAAAGCCCGCCTGGACGGGGAGGGCTTTGGTTTACTTGCCGAGTGATTTTTCGGCGCGGCGATAATCATCGCTGCGGTCGTCGAGGAATTCGGCGCAGAACTCAGTGCCATGCCAGCGGTGGATGATTCGCCAGCGGCCTACGCGTAGAGTTGAAAATCCATCCAGCGGCGGACGCAGGGCGTGCACATCGCGGGCGATACCGGCCTCCACGTCTTTCAACGCGCGGCGGATCGTCTTTTTTACGTCAGGCGACATGAGGGAGAGCGCCTGCTTAAACTGGTCTGATTGGATCACGCCTTGAGCTTTGAATACTTAACTTCGCCGCGTTTCATCCGGCCGAGGTGGCGAAGGAAATCGGGGGTATCTAAAAGCTCGGCGGTTTCGTCCACGTAAACGGGAAAGGGCAAACCTTGGCGGGCGACGACTTGGGAGAACAGCATGTTGACCGCATCGGCGGGTTTTAGACCCAGAGTAGCCAGGACTGTCTTGGCTTGTTTGGCGCGGGCTGACTCTACGCGCAGTCGGAGGAGTGTGGTTGCCATGCATCAAAAGTGCTCACTTGTGCCCTAGGGTCAAGGTAGTAGCGGGGACGGATTTCTGAGTGGTTACACAGAGGCGAGCCGGAGCGCCGCCCACAGAGGGCACGAAAGACGGAATCGGAGGCAGATTCGGCAGGGAGAACGAGTATGAGTAAGAGAACGAGAACGATTGCGGAGGTTAACGGGTCCAAGCGCAGCGGTAGCGGGTGAGTGCGGGGCGGTGGCGGGCGTTTAAGCCGGTGGGGACGCGCTCTGCGGCGAAGGCACCGGTGCCAGCGGAGGGGTTGCGTTGGGCGGCGTGGATCGCGAGGGCCAGCGCCGTTGAACGGTCGGCGTGGCCGTCGGCGGTGCGTGCGGCGGCGTAGCGGATGGTCCCGCCGGGGCTGACGATTCGTTGCATGCTGCCGAGGTCATCACGGATCACCGCGGCCGCCGGTAGCCCAACGGTGCGTGCTTGCAGTGCCTTTTTGAGCCGTTCGAACAGCTCACGCTTGCGGTCGCCAGTGAAGGTGACGCCTTCGAAACGGGTTTCGTCGAGTGCGGCGGCGAGATGTTCGCTCACGGGTCCACCGATGCCGGTGGCGTCGATCGCCGTGAATGCCGCCGCCATTACACGCGGGAGTAGGATTTCTTCCTGCTGTGGGAACGGGACGCGGTCGAGGACGAGGACTTCGCGCGCTATCAGTTGGCCGCCGTGCAGGCGTTCGAGGGTCCAAGCTACGGTCAGGTCCCGTTTTCGACCGACGTCGATGCCGATAAACAAGGCCGGTCGCGGCCGGAGGGTTCGAGCGTAGAGGTCCGTAAGCGGATCGAGTGTTGCTTCCTCACATTCACAGCCTCTGACGAGTTCGGCTGGGAACACCTGCGATGAGTGCTCCATGAACTGGCACTCGAACTCCTGCGCCCAGCCCTCGGGATCGGCCAAGTTGGCGCGTAGTTCGTCCACGTTAAGCGCGAGCCCCTGCGCCACCGCGTCGTACACGCTGG
>JBILJE010000181.1:0-6706 GCA_044377395.1 Rariglobus sp.
CATCCGCCGCGATGCCCTCGACTTGCCGGCTGCCCTCGGTGAAGCCGCCGCCCTCGCCGAACTGCGCTCCCTCGCCGTTCAGAACCACATCTACCGCAGCCACATCGGCATGGGTTATTACAACACTCACACGCCCGGCGTCATCCAGCGCACCATTTTGGAGAACCCAGGTTGGTACACCGCTTACACGCCCTACCAGGCCGAGATCGCCCAGGGCCGCCTCGAAGCGCTGCTCAATTACCAGACGCTTGTCACCGACCTGACCGGCATGGAAATCGCCAACGCCTCCATGCTCGACGAGGGGACTGCCGCCGCCGAGGCCATGATGATGTGCCACCGCCTCAAGGAGGGCGACACAGCCGCCCACCGCGCGTTTTTCGTCTCCGAAAAGTGCCACCCGCAGACCATCGACATCGTTAAAACCCGCGCCATTCCCCTCGGCATCGAGGTGATCGTGGGCGATCACCGCAGCTTTGCCCCCACCGCCGGCACCTTCGGCGTGTTGGTGCAATACCCCGACACCACCGGCAGCATTCATAATTTCGAGGCGTTTTTCACCGCCGCCCACGCAGTCGGCGCGTTCACCATCGTCGCCACCGACCTGCTCGCGCTGACGCTCTTGCGCGCCCCCGGCGAATTCGGCGCGGATGTCGCCGTCGGCTCGGCCCAACGTTTCGGCGTGCCCATGGGCTTCGGCGGACCGCACGCCGCGTTTTTGGCCACCAAGGATTCCTTCAAGCGCCAGATGCCCGGCCGTCTGGTTGGCGTGTCCAAGGACGCCAACGGCGATCCCGCGATGCGCCTGGCGCTCGGCACGCGCGAGCAACACATCCGCCGCGACAAGGCCACGTCCAACATCTGCACCGCCCAGGTGCTGCTCGCGGTCATGGCCTCGATGTACGCGGTTTACCACGGCCCCGACGGACTCAAGAAAATCGCCCGCCGCGTCCAAGCGTTAACCGAATTGCTCGCCGCCGGCCTGCGCGCCGCCGGAGCCACGGTGAACGCCGAGCCGGTGTTCGACACCCTGACGGTGGGCAACATTTACGCTGCCAAGATCCACGCCGACGCCCTCGCTCATAAGGTTAACCTGCGCCATATCGACGCCTCGAGCCTTGGCATCTCGCTCGACGAAACGACCACGCTGGAGCAAGTCGAGTCGCTGATCGCGCTGTTCGGCACCACCCGCGCCCCGCACGCCTCCGACGTGGAACGCGTGGGCTTCGACGCCCCGCACGCCCGCTCCACGCCGTTTTTGACCGCCCCGGTGTTCAACCGCTACCACACCGAGCACGAGATGCTGCGCTACATCAAGCGCCTTGAAGCCAAGGATTTGTCGCTGGTTCATTCGATGATCTCGCTCGGCTCGTGCACCATGAAGCTCAACGCCACCAGCGAGATGTTCCCCGTCTCCTGGCCCGAGTTTGGCCAACTGCACCCGTTCGCGCCGGCCGACCAGACCAAGGGTTACGCGCAGCTGTTTGCCGACCTCGAAGCGTGGTTGACCGAAATCACCGGCTTTGCCGCCGTCTCGCTCCAGCCCAACGCCGGCTCCCAAGGTGAATACGCCGGCTTGCTGGTGATCCGCGCCTACCACGAGTCGCGTGGCGAAGCTCACCGCAACATCTGCCTGATCCCCACCAGCGCCCACGGCACCAACCCAGCCACCGCCGCCATGTGCGGTTACCAAGTCGTGCCCGTGGCCTGCGACGCCTCCGGCAACATCGACGTGGCCGACCTCGCCGCCAAGATCGCCACCCACGCCAAAGCCCTCGCGGCGGTAATGATCACCTATCCGTCGACCCACGGCGTGTTCGAGACGTCCATCAAGGACATCTGCTCCCAGGTCCACGCCGCCGGCGGCCAAGTTTACATGGACGGGGCCAACATGAACGCCCAGGTCGGCCTGACCTCGCCCGGCCACATCGGCGCCGACGTCTGTCATCTCAACTTGCACAAAACCTTCTGCATTCCGCACGGCGGTGGCGGTCCCGGCATGGGCCCGATCGGCGTGGCGGCGCACCTCGCGCCGTTCCTGCCCGGCCACGTGGTGGTTTCGCCGGTTCACGACAAAGGCCGCCGCCACCTCGGCGCGGTTTCGGCCGCTCCCTGGGGCAGCGCCTCCATCCTGGTCATTTCCTGGATGTACATCCGCATGATGGGCCCGGTCGGGCTGACGCAGGCCACGAAGATCGCCATCCTTAACGCCAACTACGTCGCCGCCCGCCTGGAAAAGTATTTCCCGGTGCTGTACCGCGGTGCCACCGGCCTGGTGGCCCACGAGTGCATCGTCGACCTGCGCGGCTGGAAAAAGCACGGCATTGAGGCCGAGGACGCCGCTAAGCGCTTGATGGACTTTGGTTACCACGCGCCGACCCTGTCCTTCCCCGTGCCGGGAACCTTCATGATCGAGCCGACCGAGAGCGAGACGAAGGTCGAGCTGGACCGTTTCTGCGAGGCGATGATCTCGATCCACGCCGAGATGCAGGCGGTGGTTAACGGTCAGTCCGACAAGTTGGACAACCCGCTCAAGAACGCCCCGCACACCGCCAAAGTGGTGACGGCCGACACCTGGACGCGGAGCTATTCGCGCCAGACGGCGGCCTTCCCCAGCGAGTTCGTAAAACAATCGAAGTTCTGGCCTGCGGTGGGCCGGGTGGACAACGTTTACGGCGATCGCAACTTGATCTGTTCGTGCGCCGGCATGGAGGCCTACGCCGAGGTGAAGTAAGCGGAAAACCAAGCAAGTAACGGATTGAAAAGTAGCGCAGACTTCCAGTCTGCATTGCCGACCAAGGCAGACTGGAAGTCTGCGCTACGTCAGATCCGCTACCGCTGAATTTTTAATGCTCACGTAGTTCCGCTTGATGCTGGCGGCGGCACAAAAAAAGCGCCGGCCTTTTCAGGGCCGGCGCTTTTTTGTGGGACGTTGTAAAAACGGGCTGACGGGCGGTTGAGGTTTTTGCATTTCGCGCACCCGCCGCCGCCCGCTTCGCCTATTTTGTTAACGGTACTCTTCGCCCGTGACCGCGTTGATGATCTTGTAGTTTTCCAAGTGGTAGGCTGGGTCGGCGCGGAACGCCAACTTGACCCCGAAGAGGTTCTCCATGCGCACCAGCAGGTCGGCGTCCTCGCTGCGCAGGCGTTCCAAAATGCTCGGGTGCACCATTACGCGCAGGCTGTAATCCTTGCCGTCGTTGCGTCCGGTGAGGCGGCGGATGAGGGCACTGAGCTTGCGTTGCAGCTCCACCGACATGGTGGTCGCGCTCTTCACGATGCCACGGCCGCGGCAGTACGGGCAGTCCGTGTAAATGTTCGACGAGAGCGACTCCTGCTGGCGCTGGCGGGTCATTTGCAAAATGCCCAACTGGCTGATCGGCAGGATGTGGTTCTTGGCTTTGTCGGTCGACATGGCCTCGATCATCATGTCGTACACGCCGTTGCGGTGGCGGCGTTCCTTCATGTCGATGAAGTCGATGATGATTAACCCGCCCAAGTTGCGCAGGCGGATCTGGCGGGCGGCTTCGACCGCAGCTTCCATGTTGACCGCGTAGATGACGTTTTTCTCGTCGCCGCCGCGGTTTTTGTGCGAACCGGTGTTCACGTCGATGGCGATGAGCGCCTCGGTTTCGTCGATCACGATCTCGCCGCCGGAGGGTAACGCCACCTTGCGCTGGAAGGTCTGCTCGATCTGGCGCTCGATGTTGAAGCGCTCAAAAATCGGAATGTTGTCCTTATAGAGCGCGATTTTGGAGCGGGAGCGTTTGGAGATTTGGCCGACCAAATCCTGCGTGTGTTTGTGGCCGACTTCGTCGTCGATGAGCACGCGGTCGACCTCCTCGGTGAGGAAATCGCGCACGGTGCGTTCGACCAAATCGGGCTCCTGGTAAAGGCAGGCCGGGGCGCGGTCGGACTGCATCTTGTTCTGAATCTCCTCCCACTTTTTGAGCATGATGTGGAGGTCGCGCACGAAGTAGCGGGTCTTTTTGCCCTCGCCGGCGGTGCGCACGATTACGCCCATGCCCTCGGGAATGGTTAACTCCTGGAGCATTTCCTTGAGGCGGACGCGCTCCTTGGGGTCTTCGATTTTACGCGAAATACCGCACTGTTCGGAGTACGGCATGAGCACCAGATAACGCCCGGGCAGGGCGAGGTTGGTGGTGGTGCGCGGACCCTTGGTGCCGATCGGGCCCTTGGTGACCTGGATGACGATCTCGCTGCCGGGTGGGTACATCGAAGGGATGTCCTTAACCGTGGGCTCGTTGGGGCGGGCAGGGGCGTCCTTGCGTTTGTTCACGCGCACGATTTCCACCGAGGAATCGGCGGCGGCCGGCAGCATGTCCCAGTAGTGCAAAAACGCGTTTTTGCTGTAACCGATGTCGACGAAGGCGGCCTTGAGGCCCGAATCGAGGTTCTTGATCTTGCCCTTGTAAATGCCGCCGACCATCCGGCTGTCGGACTCGCGTTCGATTTCGAACTTTTCCAAGACGCCGTCGACCAGCAACGCCACGCGCTTTTCGAGCGGTTCGGAGTTGATGATGAGTTCGCGGAAGGTGGTTTTTTCCTTTTTAAAGACGGAGAGGATTTTCTCCAGCAACGGGCGATCTTTGGAGCGGGTTTTGGCGTCGGCCTTCAGCTCGTCGCGGTCGACGGGCTCGGGTTCGTGGATGGGAGGCGGGAGGGCGAGCTCCTCGTCATAATTGCGGTTGGGCTGGTCGCCGGAGGGTGTGGGTGAGGCGGGTTGATCGCTCATGGTGGTCGTTGTCCTGACGGTGGTGGTGGACGGTGGACCCGTGGGCTGGGGTTGCGGCGCAGGAAATTCCGGCAAAGCGGTCGTTATCGCAGGAAGGCTTCAGGTTCATGTGAAGTCCTTTCGGAAGCGATAGACGCTTTGGACCAGTCCTTGCAGCAAGCAGCAACTCAGCACAAAGGAGCCACCGTAACTGATAAAGGGAAGCGGTATGCCCGTAATGGGCACGAGTCCGATGGTCATCGCGATGTTAACAAACACGTGCACGGCGAAGAGCACCGTCACGCCTATGGCGATCAAGGTGCCGAACCGGTCTCGCGACAGGCCCGCAATGCGTATGCCGTTGAACATCACTATCCCAAACAAACCCAAAACTGTAACACTTCCCAAAAATCCTTTTTCCTCGGCAATCACCGAGGCGATAAAATCGTTGTGCGCCACGGCGCGTGGCAGGTAGCCCAATTGGGCCTGCGTCCCCTGGGTCCAGCCCTTGCCGGTCAGCCCGCCCGAGCCCACCGAGATGAGCGATTGGCGCTGGTTCCAGCCCACCCCGTTCGGGTCGATCTTGTCGGGCATGGCGAAGGAGATGATCCGGTTGCGCTGGTAATCGTGCAGCGGTAACAGGGCGTGTGGTTCAAACTTTCCCTTGTCCGCGGAGAAGGAGAAGTTGTTAACCTCCATGAATTTGACGTAGCGGTAGCAGTCCAGGGTGATCAGGCCTACCAAGATCAGGAACGCGCCCAAGGCCACCGCGAAAAAGCGGGTGGAGAGCTTGGAGACGTAGAGCATGGAGAAGATCACAGGGGGCAGCACGATCGCCGATTTAATGTCGGGCTGAAGCAGGATAAGAAAGATGGGCAAACCCGCAGCAAGCGCCAATTTACCCAAGGTGCCGAGGGAGCGGCCGAGGGTGCCGACTTTGGAGCGCACGAGGATGCCGGCGGTCATTAGAAGCACAGCCGCTTTGGTGGGTTCGGAGGGTTGTAGGGCGAAAAAACCCAGGTCCAGCCAGCGTTGGGCGCCATAGCGTTCTGTGCCGATTCCGGGGGTGAGGACCAGCAGTAGCGTGAGAATGCAGCCGAAGTAGAACCAGTGGGAGATGCTTAGCCAGAGGCGGTAGTCGATCAAGGAGACGCCACTATAAACCAAGGCACCGCTGGCCAGCCAGACGAGTTGGGTGGTCCAGTTGTTTTGGGCGGTGGCGAGTTGGGCGCTGTAGATAAAGGCGACGCCGATCGCGCCGAGGGCCAGCAGCGCCAGTGGGCTGATCCAGTCGAAACGAGTCCGGGTCGTCGTTTTAAAGACGCCGAAGAGTTCGAGGGGAGGGCGGAAGCTGGCAGGCACAGGGTGGAACAAACCGTCTGCGGAGTGGGGCGCAATCCTGCGTTGGCGGTGCGCCTAAAATCGGGCGTTAGGCCGAAGGGTTCGCCAAGTTGCGCAAATAATAACGCAATCATTTGTTAATCAATTTCATTTAAACGCTTCGCGAGTCCTTGGATCGTCTTCGCGGTAAAAATTCCGGCGTATGGTTTCGCCTTTACCCAACCACGCGAACTGAGGCAGCCCGCAGGCATGAGTAAGAGTAAACACCCTTGCCCGCGATGTGAGAGGTGCTTTGCCTCCCTACTATGAACGCGTCCAACGACCCCCTGCACGGCATCACCCTGGAGACGATTGTGACTGAACTGGTCAGCCAGTACGGCTGGGAGGAGTTGGCGAGCAGGATCGACGTGCGCTGCTTCACCCACGATCCGAGCATCAAATCGAGTCTGACTTTTTTACGTAAAACACCTTGGGCGCGAAAAAAGGTCGAAGATCTTTTTTTGCGCAGCCGACGTTAGGCCGTTTTTCGTGAAACTAGCAGGCCGTAAAGTTGCCCTGCTTAGGTTTCCGTTCTGCGCATCACCCCAAAAATGAGCACGGACGTCTTGTCTGCCTTTCCGATCGGAGCAGACT
>JBILJE010000182.1:0-6677 GCA_044377395.1 Rariglobus sp.
CATCCCGTGGCGACGGTGCGCGGAACCGGCGCCACCGCCACTTTTTCCTTAAACTTGGATCCGGGAGCCATTGGCACCCAGGGCGGGCCGGTCTGGCTGGAAGTAGAGGAAATCCACGACCGCCGGCCGGATGTATTCGGCTACACCGTGGCCGTAAACGGCACGGATCTTTACTTTCGCACCTACGAAGAGCTTGCGGCCGGGCCGAACCGGTTTTTCGTGGCCGTACCGGCCGCACTGGTACCCGACGGGCGATTGGAGGTCACCCTGCGCAATGCGGGCGAGGCGCCCTTCAGCGTCAGCCGGGTGTGGGCCTACGCGAACCTTTTCGGATTGGCGGAAAGCGAGAACACGTGGAAGCCGCTGGTCGTGGTTGAGGAGGCCGCGGTGCTGCTCAGCAAACTGGCGCCGAAGGGCGCGGAAATTACTTGGGATATGCGTCGGCGAATCGGTCCGGAGACGAGCGCCGCCGCCTGGGCCGAGCTCAAGGCGCGCATGGCTGGCACCGGCTATGCGCCCGGACAGGCCGCCCTCGTGCCTTACGCATTAACCCCCTTCGATCAGGTGGACGCCCAGATCGACCAGACCTTGGCCAGCGTCGGCGCACAGGGCATCGATGCGATGGTGTCCCTCAACGGCAGCGAGTGGGGCCAGCACCCGAACGGTCCGGACGGCTTGGGCGGCTACTTCTCCGACGTCACCTACAGCAAGGTGCGTTGGGATGCGGCCACGCGCAGCTACCGCCCGTGCTGGCCGGGCACCCCGGGCGGAACCACTTGGCCGACTTGGAATAACCCGCAGTTGAACGCCTACCTGCGGCACCGCCTCGACCAGGCCTTGCGCGTTTACCTGGATCGCAGGGACCTGCAATTGGCCCGGGGCGTGACCCTGCCAATGCCGTTGATCAACCAGGAGTGGGGACTGAGCGATGGGCGCGACTGCAACGACGCGACCGTCGCGGCCGCACGCCGCGACGGCGTGGCCTACCAGCCCGAGGACGGCTACTCCGCCGAAGAGAAGCGCTGGGTCTTCCAGATGATGGCAAGCGTCGCCCAGCGCGCCGGCGACGGCTTCGCCGCAACCGTTGGCCGCGACACCATCCGGGTTGATCGTGGCACGGTGCGCCTGCCCGAGGAGCAGACCGTCGACAATTTTTATTTCCACACCTGGCCCGATCCGGTCGATCCGTACCGTGACCCGCGCTGGGCGAATTGGCAGCAGGGAGTGGGCCGGCAGGTCTGGGCCAGCGGCGAGTTCCTCCCCCATCTGCCGCGCGCGTTTTACGACTACCTCGCGGCGCGCGGCCGGCTGGCCTGCCCCAACCTGGAGCGGATGGCACTGCCCACCCTCGATTACCTGGAAACGTCCTACCAACGCGGCATTCTCGCCCACGCGCTGATCAACACCCGCTCGGGCGACGCCGACCTGTTCCTCGCCAACGCGGCCGGCATGGATAATCGCCCCGCCGAACCGGCACTGCACGCCGAACGCAAGCTGCTCGAGGTGCGCTTGGTCGAGCCGGGCGGTTTCGGCCCGGAGGGAACGGTCGTCGCGCACGAGCACCTGCACCGCCTGCCCGGCGATTTTGTCACCCCCGATGCGCTCGCGCCACTCGACGCCACCCGGCCCGGCAGCATCGTTTACCGGATACCGGTTGCCGCGGCACTTCGCGGCGAGGGCGAGGTGCGCTTCTCCGCCGTCGCCAAACTCGCCAAGGAAAAAGAGGCGGTCATCGAGCTGGCCGCAGGACCGAGCATGGAGGCGCTGACCCCGCGCGCCACCTTGCGCGCAGCCGACCTGCAGACCCAGCCCCACTACCCGTGGAAGAGCTCGGCCACGGTCAGCCTGGGTGGGGGCCTGCGCAAGGGGGAGGCGTTTTTCGTGCGGGTGACGCTGCGCGCCCAGGCGGCCGACGCCGCCAAGCTGGAAACCTTCCACGTGGCCGCCCCGTGGCCGCAACGCAGCGGCCCACTCGACGGCGCGCGCGTGAGCGCCCGGCAAGCGCGTATCTTCAGTCTCTGGCAGCAGGAGCGCGCGGTGTTTGAACGCCGCCGCGCTTTGACCACGCCCGCCGACGTGCGCCCCGAGGTGCTCGCCAAAGTCGACCAACTGGCGACCCAAGGAAACTGGGGCACGGCCTACCGCCAACTGTCCGGAGAACTGTCGCTGCGTCTGCCGGCGCGGTTTGCGGTGCGCGGGCACGGCCGGCTCGGCCCCTACCCGATCAGCGCGCAGTTAACCGGCCCGGATCAAGGGGCGGTGATCGAATTGCTGGAATGCGCGGGCGAATCGGTGGCGTTCCGGGTGCTGACCGAAAAAGCCCAGCCGGTTTCGATTGAGCTCAGCGGCTTGAAGACGAACGGCCGCTACTCACTCGAAGGCCCCAGCGCGGGCGTTTACCGTCTGGTGCCCGCGACCGAGCCAGCGGGTGCCAAGGCGGAAAACGGGACCGTGCGCTTCGAGCTCACCCCCGCCCCCTGGCTGGCGCGCGAGCGGGCGGTGTTGCCGTCACGACTGGAGGGCATGGTGCTCGAGTCGCGGCCTAGCGGTTTGTTAATCGAGACGCAGGACCCGGCGCTTTGGCGCGAGAACCCGATCTTCGTGCCTGTGGCCGCGGATGCTGTGCAAACGAGGGAGGACCGTATTGCGCCGGGGCGGCCGTTTCCCTCCGGACCGGTGCGCTTTGATCACGTGAACCTGACCATCGACCCACAGGGCCGGGCCACACAGGTGGAAGCGCGCTTCGGCCAGGACCGCGGCCGGGTCGTGCGGTTTCTGCGTCCGGTGCTCAAGGGCGAGACCCGCAACGGCATCCTCGAACTCGACAACGGGCGCAGCTATGAATTCGCGAACATGTGGGGCTTCACCGCGCTGGACGTGCCGGGGCTGAAGCCGTTCATCCGCCTCAACACCTTCGAGCAATTGGAAACGGCATTCGCACCGGGAACGGCCGTGGAGGTGGGTTTCACCCCCTATGTGACCCACGAGCGGCTCCCTCGCCTGACGCGGGTGAAGGTGGCAGCGCCTTGAAGCCAGTCCCGCCGGTGCAGCGCCCCTTAGCGCCGCACCGGCGATACCGCGCCTCCTTTTTGGTTCCTAGACGTTTCCGGTGGGTGTCCCTCCGGCACCGACCAGCCTTCGCCCAGCCTGAATACATTCGGAGTTTCACCACAAAGGCACGAAGGCACAAAGAACAGACAAAGGTCGGCGTCTCGGAATGAGTTGGTTTTACCCTCGTTATATATTCTCCGTGAAGCCTTTGTGCCTTCGTGCCTGAGTGGTGAAAGCCGAAGCATTGAGTTTCCGGTGATTTGATTACTCACCTGGCGGCTCGATCACGGGATGCCTGCACGTGCCTGCAACCCACTCTCAAATAACAACCCGAATCTTATTGGATAAAAATGCATTATGGAATCGGTTTTCTGTGGTTGAGCCGCAGGCAAGTAGCGCAGACTTCCAGTCTGCTTTGATGCAATCCTGGCCCGGTAATCCTGAGCAGACTGGAAGTCTGCGCTACTTTTCTACCCGTTACTTTCCTGCTTCGTCCGCGCTCCGCCGCGGTGTGTCGCTGATAATGTCGACGAACCTCCTTTTTTACCATTATACCATGAAGAAAAACTACTTACACTGGTTGTTAACTACCGCTCCGCTGAGGGCGCTGGGCATCTTTATGCTTTTCATAGGTGGCGCGCGACCCGTCCATGCGGCCTCCCCTGCCGTTCCTTACAGTTATCAATTCATTTACCTCATTCCCAGCGACCAGGTGCCCAAACCGTTCGCGATCAAACGCATCAATGATGAGATCGAGATGGTGCGCGACTGGTATCGGGCAAAGCTCGGTTTCACCATCCGGATAAATCCCCTGGAAGTGATTAAAGGGCGGCAGCCCTCGGCCTGGTACCAGAAGAACGGGCCAGACGGGCAATGGAACACGATCCACAATGCTGTTCGCGAAGTCTTTGAGCGTAAAGGAACGGCCTGGGGCGATAAAAAACATCGCCACCGCTATGTCGTCTGGATCCCGGTGGAAGCGCCCGGGGGCGCCAATGGCCCGCCCAATTTCGTGGGCTTGGGCAAAATGGATGTCGAGGGCGCGATGGGGCCCGATTATAAGACCCGCTGGGTTGGCGGGCTGGCCCATGAAATCGGGCACACACTCGGGCTTGGACACACCGGCTCGACGGACGACGACGTGATGATCCAAGGTCTTTATCGTTTTAAAAAGGCCGTCCTATCCCGCCCCAATATAGATCAGCTACTCAAGGACCCGGACCAAAAGGACTGGTTGATTCCCTGATAAGGGGGGAGGCCCCGCCAGCTCGCGTAAAAAAGTTTTGGCGCGCTCCGGAGTATCGTGATCGGTGCGAGGCCCCCCCGTGCTCATTGATAGGAACGGGGGGGGGGGTAGGGTCTCAGACGAACACCCGAAGAGGTCGGCACGCCTCAAGGCCGCGACTCTTCCAGCCGGACAATTCGCCGGCTAGCTCCCGGATACACCGGCGGCGCGTAGTGGACTCGAACCGCCCGGCCTGGCTGGAGTGCCTCGGCCAACTGCGGCAGACGATATGCCAGCGCCAATCCCTTCAAGGGAGGCAGATCGAGCTGCGTGTGGTCCTTGGCAAAGGAAAACTCGAAGACCAAACCATTGTCCAAGGTGAGACGCCCGTTGTGCGGGTTGAGCTGCGTCAGGTCGGGCGATTCATAACGGGTAATCTGGCCGACAACCAATCCGAATTCAGCCGCCACTGCCGTGATTTGCCCTTGCTCGTTTAACTGGAGCCGAGCGCGATCCCACTGTCTTGGACGGCCGGATACAGGTGCGATCACGGTTTTAAGATCGGCAGGTGTGCGGGTGCTCGTCCAGCCGGGGGCCAACGGCAACTCGATGTGATTGCTGTCGCCCGAACCCAAGGGCAAGCCAGGAACTTCAACCCACAAAGCGGTGGGCGTGACTTTACCGATTCGGGCCTTCACCTCGGGTCCTTGGATCCGCGGAGGCACCGGGCCCAAAGCAGCGACCGGCAGCCGGACCCACGCGGAGGACGCTCCGTCACCCGCACCCCACGTGATCACCTGCGTGCCATCGTTTTCCACCGTCACGGTGCCCTGCCGACCGGCCGGGTCGGTGGAGCGCAGCTCGAACTCACCCGCGGCGGCGGCGGTGGCACGCAGACGCAATCGATGAGGACTCGACTCCAAAACGGTCAGCACGGCGGTCATACCCGGTGCACGCACCTCAAGCGGGAGCGGGTCGAGCCGACCACCGTCTTTAACGGTGAAGCGGGCGGGCAAGGTGCGGCTGATCGCGGAGGACAACAAGCGGGCCGCTTCGCCCAGTCGGCCTTCGCTTTCGAGTCGTTCTGCCGCCTGCGTGGTGGCGTCCACTGCGCCGCCTAGTTTGCGAAGGTAAGCTTCGCGCAGGCGCTGGACCACCACCCGGCTTTGGATCCAGCGGTTTTGCAAACGCCGCTCGCCGTAGGTGTCGGGGCGAAAATTAACCGGTCCCGCCTCCACCGTCCAAGGCAGGAAGGCACGCACCGCGCGCACGCTAGAACTCGCCTTGGATCCCTCGAGTCGCAGCTCCACGGCCACCTGGCCCTGGCCTCGGGCCACGCGGTCGAGGTTGATTTCGTGGCGCGTACGCCGGTTGAACCAGTCGATGATCTGGCCGTCAGTGAGGGTGGCAACTCGCACGAGCTGATCGGGCTTGGGGCCGGCCCACACACTCACGGCGCCGTCCCCCGCGCGCGCTTCGACTTCCAAACGGAGGCCGGTGGCAAAGGCCTGCGGATCACTCAGAACAAACTCGATCCGTCCCGGCTCACCGGGCGTGGATTGGCGCACGCAACCGTTGCTCGTCTTGTCGGCGGGCACCCAGGTGAGCGCTTGATGGTTGACGCCCTTCGGAGGGGTTTCGAGCGCGCCCGCCTGAGCGTCCCGCAGGTAATCGACATCGAGCACGTGGCGACTATAGACCGGCAGAGGCGGACAGGGCTGATCATGGAGACGGTCGGCGCGAGCGATCTGCTCGGAGACGGAATACTTTACTCTTTCCGGGTTGAACATGACCAAGAAATCCATGCCAAGGGCATAGGCCCGGCCAAGATAGTCCCTGAACGCCGACTCACGCAGCATCGTCATCTCAAGATTCACACAGGCCAGACGACCTTGGGAGAGGCTGTAGCGATAGTGCCGGTCATCGGTGAAATCGTACATCTCCGAGGAGGGCCACATCAGCGGACCGACGCCTCCCACCCAGCCCGGAAGCCGGTTGTCGTAGGACGGATAGATAGTCCCATGCAGGCAGTGGGTGAAGATCGCTTGGGCGAGTTGCTGTTCGGGCGGCGCGGCTGCGTCGGGGCGCACGGCAATGGCGTCGCTGCTCAGGCCTTCGGCATACGCTTGGGCGAGCCCATGATTGTAGGTCGCGATGCTGCGCTGCATCCACGCGATCTCGCCCGCGTCGAGCCCGTCGACCACGGAAAGTTTGACGCCATCTGCCTGGGCCGCGTCGCGCACACGGCGGCTCATATCGCCCAAATCCCAGTAGCCACTGCCCCACTCCATTACCAAGGCGGCCGGCGCAGCCATGCCGCCGGGCTGGGCGGCGAGCACGGCATACCGGTCGGCGAAATGCCGGGTGGCTGCGGTCAGCTGCGCTTGGGCGGCGCGATTCG